>DASVVH010000414.1:0-10725 GCA_036386615.1 Ardenticatenaceae bacterium | reverse complement strand
TTCGTCGGGCGCGGCGTGTTCGTCGGCTGGCGCGTGGGCTGCGCGGGCGGCACCTCAGGCGGCGGTCCTGGTGGCGTGAATGGCGGTCCATTCCCGTTGCCCGGATTCTCCGGCGGGTTGCCGTTGCCCGGTGGCGTCGCAGGCGGGCCGGGCGGGACATCGGTCGGGCGCGCCGTGTTGGTGGGCCTCGGCGTGTGCGTGGGTCGCACCGTATGCGTCGGGCGAGGCGTGTGCGTCGCGCGCGGCGTTCGAGTGGCTTCCGCCGTCTCGGTCGGCTCACGGGTCTCGGTGGCCTCTGCCGTCTCCGTAGCGCCCACTGTCTCAGTTGCCTGCACCGTCTCGGTTGGCTCAGGGGTTTCAGTTGCTTCCGGCGTCTCGTCGGCGAGGCCGGGTTGCCCCTCGTCACGGTTCGGGTTCTGGCGTGGCCCGTCAGGCCGCTGCCGTGACGCTTCCAGAGCGCGGTTCAGCGCTGGCTGTGCCTCTTCCGGTACCTGATCGAGCAGCGCAGCAAGTCGCTCCTCGTTGCGGGCCAAATCCTCGTCGAGCCGGGCCGCGAGCGCCTGGTACTCGCCCTCTCCGGTCTGCTCTGTGAGCGACAGGGCCGCCCCAACCTGCGCGGCGTAGCGGGTCAACGCTATCTGCGCGGCATCGGGCTGGTTCCGCTCCATCAGTCGGGAAACCTCGTCAAGGCGCTCGGCGGCGAAGGCCAGCAGCAACTCCGCGTCGGCTGCCTCGCCCTGAGAGCCTGCGAGCCGCACCGATTCAAGGGTTGTCTTGACGGAATAAAGCGGCTCGTTGGGCAGGGCGTTCGCTGAGGCGACCAAAGTCCCACTCCCGCCGAGTAATACCAATGCTACCAACAGAAGGGGCACGAGCGCGGAGAGGGCAGGACGCCGACCCAGATTGAATAGCCCGCGCCATCCCTGCCACACTGAACCTTTTACTGGCGCGCTGGAAGAACCGCCCCCCTGCGGGTGCGCCGCGACCAGATTCCGCATCCGGGCCGGGGCCACCTGCCGGTAGGCCGAGGGAGCAACCACGCTGCGGGCCTGCTCCAGAAGCACGGCCAGCCGCAGCAGAGGCTCCAACTCGGCGCGATGCGCCGGGTAGCGCGCCAGGCACTCCTCGACGCTTCTCCCCTGTTCCTGGATGGCGGACAGGCAATCCGCCAAAATTTCGTCAATCGTCATGTGGTGAGCCTCACTTTGCTACTAGCTGTTGCGAGAGCACGGCGAGCGCGCGGTATTGCAGCGCCCGGCACGCCCCCTCACTCTTTCCCATAACGTCGGCCACCTCGGAGTGGCGCAGCCCTTCGATGAAGCGGAGGATGATAACCTGCTGCTGCTCGTCGGGCAGGCGGCCAATGGCGTCGGCCAGACTGGAAATCGTCTCGGCCTGAATCATCTGATCCGCCAGTGGAGCATGGGTGGCGTGTGGCACCCCCTCCTCCGGAAGCTCCGAAAGGCTCTGCGCTTTTCGCTTGCGGTGGTGGTCAATAACCATGTTGTTAGCAATCCGGTACAGCCAGCTCTTCAAGGCAAAGCCCCGTTGCTGGTAGTTTGGCAGGGCCTCCCACGCCTTCAGGAAGACCTGCTCCGTGATGTCCTCTGCGTCGGCGGAATCGCCGACACGGAAGTAGACGTAGCGGTAAATTGGGTCGAGATAGCGCACGTAGAGTACACCGAAGGCATCCCCATCCCCTTTCGAGGCGCGGTCAATCAGAATCGTATCGTCGAAGGAGTACCCGTTCTGCGTCAAGTTGGTGATGCTCAGGTAGCCGCCAATGGCGCTCATGCTGAAAACTCAAGTCGTTCCGCTATTTTCCTTGCTGGCGGTCAGAGGAAAGCTGCTTTCGACTTATATAACGAGAAGAAGCAAGTTTTGTGACGCGGGGAGTTGGGAGATGTGGAACTAGGATGTGGGATATGAGATGCGAGATGTGAGATGCGAGATGTGAGATGCGAGATAACGGCCTTCATCGTTCCTGAGAAAGCTCTTTGTGGCCGTTCTCTGTGTTCTTCGCCTAAAGCGCCTACCGTTGGCTGTGTTCTTTGTGCCTTTGTGGTGAAAACGCCGTAATCCGTTAGCGGTCGTCGGTCGTCGGTCATCAGTCGTCTATGGAGTGATCGCAATCTGATAGTAGAGGAGTTCGCCGTTGTCCGGAGCGTGGACCTGGGTGAGTTGCCCGTCGGGGAAAGCCTGTAGGACGAAGTTCATGTCGCTCTCGCGCCCCGGCAGAATGGCGAAGAGAAGCGGGTTGCCAGTATCGAGGTCGGTCGGCGGCGCGGTGAGCGGGTCAATGATGTCGCGGCGCGTGTAGCCGGGCGTGAGGAAGACGAGCGGCGAGATGTCGCTGTAGACGAGCGGCGCGCCCATCAGCACCAGCGTCGTCTCCTGCGGCATCTCCGCCAGCGTATAGCCGACCCGCGTGGCGATGAGTGCCTCCGTGCCGCCGAAGCGGTTGTTGGCGAGGTAGCGCTGGTGCGCGTGAACCCCCGTAAAGAGCGTGACACCCGCGAAGAGGGCAAGGAGCACGACTGCCACCCTGCGCTGCCTTTCCCCGCGCCATGCGCGGGCGAGCGCGCGGGCCATGCCCTCCCATCCCAGCGCCGCGAAGATGCAGACGGCGGGAATGGCGCTGATGAGGCGGTTGCTCGTCGGCGGGTTGAGCGTGAGCATTCCGGCAGTCAGAATGACGGCCCAGAACCAGCCGTGCAGGAGTAGAACCGCCGGGTCGCGCCAGCGCCGCAGCGAGGCAATGAGGCCCAGGAAGAGGCCCAGCCCCAGGAGCGGCGGTGCGAGGGGTGTGCCGGAGTTCCACGCGCCGGAGCGGTCAGGAAAGAAGGCGAAGCCGAAGAGGGCGCGGCGGAACTGGTCCCACAGGACGTAAAGAGGACTCTCCGCGCGCGCCTGCGCCTCGTTCCGCAGCCATCCGTTTTGCAGGATGCCTTCCTGGTTGATACGGGAGTTGAAGAGGTCCGGCTCCTGCACCGCGTTCAGATAGTGGGGGCTGACGACGACGGCGAAGACCAACGCCATGACCAGCAGGTGCAACCCTTTGCCCCTCAACGGTTCGCTGTCGAAGAGAACCAGATAGACCAGCCACAGTACCACAATAATGACGATGAGGCGGGAACCAACGTAGGGATATTGCCCCAGACCCGCCACAAGCCCAGCCAGCGCGAAAGGCCACGTTTCACGCTGGTCGCGGCGCATCCCCCACCAGAGCGCGGCGAGGACCGTGGGGAAGGTGAAGCTGTCCCACGCGTTGACGAGTGCGAGGCGGCTGTAGTGTAAGTGTAATGGAGCTGCGGCGAGGAAGAGCGCCGCGACCACCGCCAAGCGCCGCCCCGTGAGAAGTCGCGCCAGTAGATAGGTTGCTGGAATAGCCAACGTGCCCAGGGTAGCACCAAGCAACCGCAAGGAGCCAACCGAGGGGCCAAGCACGCGCGCGAACGAGGCCATAATAAAGGCCACCAGACCCGAATGAGACCCCCAGATGAGTCCGAACGGGTTGCGAAGCTCGCCCGCGAGGACGCGCCGAACCTCCAGCCCCACGCTCCCCTCGTCCCCGTTGATGGTGGGCAGCGCGCTAGCAAGGTCCGGGAAGCGAAGCACCGCCGCCAGCAGCGTCACGCTACCCACAGCCACCAAATCCCAACGGAACGAATTCAAAATTACCTTAAGGCCCCCGTTGGGGGAAAATGCAAAATGCAAAATGGACGACAACGCAGACTCGCGCCGTTCGCCGTTCATTTTTAATTTTTCCTTTTGAATTTTGAATTCCCCCGGCAGCAGCCAAGCGCCCGTCACCAGAACCGAGGCGAGAACCCAGCCCCAGAAGAGCGGCTCGTAAGAGGGCGGAGGCACGGAGTCCGCCAGGACCGCGAGCACGAGGCAGATAATCAGGATACCTACCCCTGTGGCAGCCCACCGCCAGAGCAGCCCGCGCGGCGCGCTCTCGACACTAGCCTCCGCAGCACGGGGGCGGGGGAGCGCGGGCGGCGCGGCGGGGTAGCGAAGCAGGTGCCGCGCGACGGCAAGGCAGAGCGCCGCGAGGGCGAAGAGCAGGATGCCCTCGTGCAGGCGACCCCGGTCATCTATGACGAACCGCTCCTGGCCGAGCAGCGCCAGCGCGAAGGCCAGAATGCCCAGCAGCGCGGGCAGAGCCTGTCGAAAGGCGCTGGAAATCCGCTCCTGCGTTTCCGTCTGCGAGGTCATGGCTCGTAGACCCAGAAAAGCGGCTCGCCGCGCGCGTCGTCTATCGTGACGGTCTCACCGCCGGGGAAGCCCTGCTCCACCAGCGCCATTTCCTGCTCGCGCAGTGGCACCGCGACGAAGAGAGGCTGCTGCCCCGTATCGAGGCCGAGAGTAGCGGCGTCGGGCGGCGCGGTTAGTGGGTCGAGAACGTTGACGCCATCCGCGACGGCATCGGGATAGAGGTACCAGATGGTGCCGAAATCAAGGTAGAAGTATGGCGCGCCGAGCAGGACTACCTGCTGGTCAGGCTCCATGTTCTCCTGAAAATATTCGGCCATCGCCGTCGCCATCTCGCCGTTGCGGCTCCCGTAGACGTTGAGCGGCGTGTATTCCTGGAAGTACCAGCGAACGCTCAAGTAACTCAGCAGGAGGACACTCAGCGCCAGAGCCGGAGCCAACTCGCGCACATCGCGGCGGTGAAAAACCTCCTGAACGAGTTGAAAGAGGCGCAGCAGCGCCAGCGCCACGAAGAAGCAGGCGACGGGTGCCAGCACGATGAGACGCGCGACGGACGGCGGGCTTTCCGTCAGCATCCCGCCCAGAATCGTGCCGCCCCACCACCACGCGACGAGCGGAAAGAGGCGGCGGTCGCTGCCCCGAAAGAAGAGGCGGAAAGTAGCGTAGAGCAGGCCGAGCATGAAGAGCAGCGCCCAGATACCATCCATGAGTGGGCGCGGCGAACCGTACCAGACCGTCCGGTCAGGGTAGACGTTGAAGGCGAGGAAGGCGCGGATGAACTGGTCCCACAGCACCTCAAGTGTCGAGACGCCGCGAACCACAGGCTCTCTGGCGAGCCAGCCGCTCTGAATGATGCCAATCTGGTTGATGCGCGAGTTGTACTCGGCGGGAAAGCGAAGCGCGTACTGCAACATCGGCGCGGCGGAGACGAGAAAGGCTCCGGCCAGCGTCAGCGCGCCGCCGAGCAGATCGCGCAGGTTCTTGGGGTGCTCGCGCTCCGTCCAGAAGAAAAAGAGCAGGCAGACACCCAACAGGATGATGGCGAAGCGCGCGCCGGGGTAAAAATAGAGCGACAGTCCCGCCGTGATGCCCGCCAGCGCCCAGTCCAACGGGCTGCCCCGGTCATGCGCGCGGTAGAGGAAGAGCAGCGCCACCGTGACGAAGAGCGGGTCCACGATGTTGTTCGCGCCGAGCCGCGAGAAGTGGATGTGATAGTGATAGGTTCCCAGCAGCGCCGCCGTCATCAGCCCTAACGGCAGGCCACTGACGCGCGTGATGAGCCAGAAGGTAGTCAGCACACTGGCGACCCCCGCAATCGCCCAGGGCAGGCGCAGCCCCTCTACCGTGCGGCCCAGCAGGCGGATGCCCAGGCTGTTGTAATAGAAGCTCATCGTGGGCATTCCCAGCCAGCCCGTCGAGAAGGGGTTGCGAGTCACGCCAGTGATGGTGTTCACCGCCTCGATGCCCTGCGACCCCTCGTCGCCGCCAACCGTCGAGGGGATGCCTCCCAGGTTCCACAGGCGCAGCGCCACCGCGACGACCATGATGGCTGCGACCACGAGCACCACGTTCCGGTTCACCTCCCACCACATGCTCCAATCCTCGCGCGGGCGGCGCACGGGCGGCGCGACGGAGAGCACGAACGCGGCGATGGATGCTAGCCACAGGCCCACTTCGAGCGCGTAGGAGGGGCGGTCCATCACCCCCATGCGGCTGAGAAGCGCGAACATCAGGGCCATGCTCAGGCCAAAGGCGAGGAGCCGCCACTGCGACACCTCGGCCAGCGAGGGCCAGCCCCGGAGCCAATCCACGCTAGCGCGGGTGGGCCGCGCCGCTGTCTCCCCGCTCCGCGCCGCCCTCTCCGCGCTTGGCCCGCCGCGCCGCAGCGCGGCCAGCAGGAGCAGGCCGGAGACGAGCAGCAGAATCGGCCCATCCCAGGGGAACTCAGGGTGGCGGCGTGCCCACACGAAGCTGAAGAGGCCCAGAAGCAGGCTCGCGGCGGCGAGTGCCGCCGCCCACAGGTCCTGCTTCAGTGGAGCGGGGGATGGAGGGTTCATCTTTCCTGTGAAGTCGCGGGGTCCGCGTAATCAGGGTGAATCACGATGATGAAATCCTTGCCGGGCACGCTGCTATGGAAGGTCTCAACGGTGGGATAATCCCACAGGTATTCCAGCATGGAGAGCGACGCCTTATCTCTAGGATGCAGGAGGATGAGGCGCGGCTCGGCGGGCGACCCTTCCATGTCGGTTACGTCCTCAATCTCGAATATCACCGGGTTCAGACGCGGGTCGCCCGTCAGAATCCCGACGATGCGCGTGTCTACCCAGTGCGGCCACGCCCGAATATAGGCGTGCTCGACCCCGCCAATCTGCTCCTCGTGGTCGAGCATCACCCGCGCCAACTCCCGGTTGTTCCAGCCGATTCGCAGGTATTGCTCAGCGTAAGGTCCAAAGTATACGCGAGTGTTCAAAAACGCAACCCACACCAGCACGCCAACCACGAGCAGCGCGGGAACCACGCCCGAAAAAGACCTTATCACCCTGGCGGAGCGCGGGCGCGCCAGCGTCGCGTGGAGCGCCGAGAGCCACGCGTGCAGCGGCAGCGCCGCCATAATCATCACGATGGGCAGCGCGCCGCCCGCGCGGACAACGCTGGGATTCTCGTTCGGCCACGCTAGCGCCAGAATGCTAGGCAGCAGCAGAACAGGCAGCGCCAGGAACAGCGAGAGGTCAACGGCGCGCAGGCGGCGCAGCGCCGCCCACAGGGCCACCCCCGCGCCCGCCACGAAGAGCACGCCCGTAACAAGGTCAAGCACCGGGTCGAACATCAGCGTGTTCACCCAGACGCTATCCCCCTTGACGTGGAACATCAGCAGGGCGTTCCAGACGTTCGAGAAGAAGCGCGGCACAAGCTCGCTCGACGCCACCGAACCTACCCGCGTCGTGCTCCGCGTCCAGAACATATCCGGGTTCTCGGCGCTGTAGCGAAAGACGGGCAGAAAGACGAACAGCGTCGTGAGGGGCAGCAGCAGCACGTTCGTCAGCGCCTCCCCCCACGCGAGGCCCGTCCGCCGACGCCCCTGCTCCAGCAGCAGCCACAGCGCGGCCCCGCCCACCAGCAACAGGGGCAGGATGCGAACGGGTGTGTAGCCGTGAAGCGCGACGCCGAAGGCCGCGCCCGCCAGCATCCAGTCGCGGCGGGCACCGAGCCGCAGCGCGCGAAAAAAGAACCACAACGTCAACGCGACCCCGAAAGGCGCGTAGGGAAAGCGCAGCCCCACCCGCGTAATACTGACGTGCCACTTGCTGGCAGCCAGTAGCGCCATCGCCAGCAGCGAGAACGCGCGGGAGAGGCCCAGCCCGCGCCGCGCGACGGCGTAGGTCAGGGGAACCGTCACCCACCCGATGAGCGCCGTCCCCACCTTCAGTGCGAGGTGGCTGACGCCGAGGCCGAGCGGCCCCGCCAGCAGCGCCGTCAGGTAGAACTGCATAGGCTCGCGCCCGGTGTTACGAATGAAGAAGACCGGGCGCTGCCCGTCGAGCACATCCGCCACGTCCAGCAGCTTTTCCGCGTGATCGGAGGTCATCTCCTGCGGCAGCGCATCGATCTGCCAGAAGCGGAACCAGGCCGCGAAGAGCAGGATGGCGATGAAGAGCGCGAGTTGCCACCACCGCCAGCGCCCTTCCCGCGCCGCCGGATGCTCCTCGGCTGGCTGCTCGGCCCGCCAGCCCCACAGCCACAGCCCCACACAGGCGAGCCAGCAGAGCACGCCCCACCACCTGTAGGTATTGTTCCCCGCCCCCAGCCACGCGCCGACGGCGGCCAGCACGGAGAGCACCAGCGCCCAGTAGCGCGGCGCGAGCGGGCGCGGGGCAGCCCCCCCAACCGTCAGAGGCTGGTTGCCCCACGCGACGAGCGCCCCCACTACAGCCAGCGCCCACAACAGCGCGGTCCATGCGCCATCGTCCGGGCGCGTGGCGAGAATCCACTGCCCCGCCGCCATCAGCAGCAGGACGCCTGACCATGTAAGAAGAGAGCGAACCGGAGAGGGAGGGGAAACCATCTGGTAGGAGAACCGTAAAAACCTGTTCCAGCCGAGAACCTATATTATACCAATTCATCGTAAAAGTGGCGCAAAGTGGTTGGGGTGCCGCCGAGGGTTGCGCTCCGCTCCACCCTCGGCTACAGCTTTCGCCACTCCCCTCCGGGGAGTTCATGTCCCCTCTGACCTCCCATTTTGTGCCACCTCTCTGTTCGATTGGTATTAGTGACAATTCTGCTTTTGGCACACACAGAACGCCAGCATCGGCTGGATGGTGTAGCGGGTGTCGCTTATATTGGCGCGGGCGGCATCTCTGCCGCCCATACATTTCCGCAATTTTAAGGGGCCAAGAAGCATCAGCCCCATTTTGGTCTATTTACGTTCCGGTTCATAGACGAGCGCCACGACGCCCGAACTGAACGACTGTGATTCCACGAGCTTCAGATTCGCGGGGGTACCCTCCTGAAACAGGCGCTTGCCTTTGCCCAGCACCACCGGGTAGACAAGCAGCCGGTAGCGGTCCACGAGGTCATGCTGCATGAGCGTCTGCACCAGCGTGGCGCTGCCGTGGACCATGATGTCCTTACCGTCCTGCTGCTTCAGTTTGGTCAACTCTTCCACGACATTCTTCTGGATCAGGATTGAGTTGTTCCACTCCGCCCTGTCCAGTGTCGTTGATACCACATATTTACGCACGCCGTTAAAGTACTCTGCCCCTTCATCCTCGCTCTCCGGCCAGGCTGCCGCGAATCCTTCATAGGTCACGCGCCCCAGCAGCAGGGCATCGCTGGCGGACGACTCCTCGCCCTTGAAGTTCGCGATTTCGTCATTCCAGTACTTGAACGTCCACCCCGGCGATTCCATAACGCCATCCAGTGACACGAATTCGGTGACAACTATTTGCCGCATGATGTTCTCCTTTTTCTGTTAGCTATCTACACCGACATTATAGCCTGGCAAAGGCACAGAGTCTTGGAAAAAAACGCAAACTATTCAGCCGTGCTCTTTTGAGCGATTTGCGTGGGCGATTTCCCGATGAAGCGCTTCAGCGAGTTGGTCAGATGTGCCTGATCGAAAAAGCCTAGCTCGAAGGCGGTGTCCAGGATGGGTGTACCCTGCTCAAGCAGCGAGAGGGCGCTGTGGGCGCGTTCTATCTGCTGAATCGTCTTGTGGGTTAATCCGGTTGCCTGCACGAAGCGGTACTGGAGGGAGCGTACCGACAGGTTGGGCGTCTCCCCCTGTATCGCCGCCGCGACCTCCTCATCGCGCGCGAGTATTCCCTGGCGGATAAGCCTGCTGACGAACACGTCGGCGTTATCAAGGGTCGGAACTTCCCACGCGGAGCCATGCAGCCAGAAGGAATTGCTCGACGCTTCGGGAAGCGTCGCATCCTGTCTGTCCAGAAGGGTTTTGACAGGGAGATGGGGCATGAACGTGCCGAGTTTGAAGGTGATGCCGAAGAACTCAGCGTCGGCGGGGAAATCGGCTTCCGATGCTTTGGTCTCCGGGCCGCGCGCGGTGATTGTCGTCCTGCCGTTGAGGGTCGCGATGACCATCTCCCAGTTGCTGGCGGCTACCGAAGTAAAAGCGCCAGCGCGTTCGCTGCGGGTGTGCCAGAGCATTTCGACAAAAGATGAGGTTGGCGACCCCGCGTCAAAGACAAATTCCATGCTGTCCCCCGTAGGAATGGCAGAACCACCGTATCAACCGGCAAATCTCCGCGCGGAACGCGCCCGCGCCTTGACAGCCTCTTCCTCCCGGTCCTTCGGTGCGGCGGTCGTCTCCAGCGACTCTAGCAGCCGCCCCGTGATGGTGGCAATCTCGTCAACCGCCGCGTAGAAGGCCGCCTCGTTCGCCTGAGATGGCTGGTTGAAGCCGCTAATCTTCCTGACGAACTGCAACGCCGCCGCGCGAATCTCTTCCTCGGTGGCCCCCGGTTCAAAGTTGAAAAGCGGCCTGATGTTTCTACACATCCTGTGTTGCCTCCAGTCCAATTGCTGAGCGGTCAGCTATACCACCTTCTGCTCATCTCCATTGATGATGAGCGCCTGAGCTTCGGTAAGAGGCACGGTGCTATAGCCTGCTTGGTTGAGTTGTTGACTGATACTCTTCATGCCCTCGGCAAATTCTGGAAGATCAGTGTGAGGAATGACCACGACGTTGGTCAAACCCAGGCCGTCCCAGATAACTTCCGGTGCGTCTTGGAGAGCGTCGAAAATCTCAAAGTATTGCAATGTCGGGCCAGCCATGATTGCTCCCGCGCTCCACCCGACGTATACCTTTCCTTGCTGAACAAGCTCTTTAATCATCTCGTCAGCACCAGTTTCTTTAAGTATCCAGCGCAGGTAGTATGTGTGGCCTCCACATAGCCAGATAGCATCTTTGCTCGTCAGTTTCTCGCGCAGACCCATGCGGTTGTCTCGCCAGTTTCGTAAGTTAACGACTTCTACCTGAGAACCCAGGCG
>DASVVH010000413.1:0-3352 GCA_036386615.1 Ardenticatenaceae bacterium | reverse complement strand
AAGAAGTTCTTGTCCCTGAATTGGTCTGGAATAGAATTGGCGATTCTTCTTCGCAAGCGATTAGAGGAGCTTACACAGTCATCTACTGATAGGAGAAAGAGCCCAGAGGAACGCTTTAACGCCATTCTGAGAGAGTATTTCAAGCATATACCTATTGATATTACATTTACATTCAATGGCCGGCAGTACCAAATGCCTCTATTCATGTATGTATTGAGACACACAATATGGCGACCGCGAGAAGTTCTCTTGTACTACGCACAGATCATCACTGTTTCAGAAGATCTAAGGAAGAAACACGGCTACGAAGTTACGAGCGAAGTTATCAGAAGGATTGTGAAAGATGTCACTCATGATATAATAAATAGCGAATTCATTAACGAGTTTGAGTCAACCGTAACGAATATCAGAGACATCATTTTGGCCTTTTATAAGCAGAATCAGACACTGAGTTACGAGACAGTGAGCCAGATTGTCCAAGGACTTGACTTCAAATTTGCTTCTGGCTCACAGAAATGTGAGACAATTAACGATAAAATAGAGTTTCTGTATCGCATAGGTTTCTTAGGAGTCCTAGCTGACGAGCAGATGTTTGCACAAATGCATCTACAGCTGCGGCATGCCTTTCATTTCAATGAAGGAGAGGCACCTATAAGAGGATTTGGCGGTGTAGAGAGAGAGCTTACCGGATACAGATTTCTTGTACATCCCATGTTTAGTGAATACCTAGAAATAAACACCTCTCAGAATGAGCTAATTCTGCAGTTCTCTTGGCAGTATTTACATGAACGAGAAGTCATGCTATTTGCTTCCCACTAGTCATTAGTGGTGAGATGTCATTGATATTACTGGGAGCAAAGTTGTTTCCTGAGCATTTTCTCATCGTTCTAAACGGACCTCCGTCGAAGTAAGAGATGAAGCATCATCTGATTCTTCCGCCAGAGATGATATAATACGCGCTTAATCCTGCCCTAGACAACTTGTTGTGCCTAATTTCAGAGATTACCCTCGGATATACTCCTAGTCCCCAGCAAGTGCAAATAAAATTTCGTGGTTCCAGATAGTACTTCGTTCTAGTTCCCTGCGATATACCGTTGCCCCTGTCTCTATATAGCGTACTACGATCCCCCTTTTCTGCTCTCCAAGAAGCACCCATGCAGACCCTGATTCTCTTTGATATAGACGGCACGCTGCTCACCCCGCATGGCGTGGGGCGGAAGGCGATGGAAGGGGCGATGGCTGCCTTCTTCGGCAATGGCGAGGCGATGGGCAGGGTGGAGATGGCGGGCAAGTGCGATTGGGGCATCTGGCGCGACGCGCTCGCGCTGGAAAGCTATTCCGAGGAGGAGGCTGACGCGCACCTGCCGGAGCTTTACCGCCTCTACGTGGCCGAACTGGCCTGGATTCTCGCCAGCCCCGACCACCGCCAGCCTGAAGTGCTGCCCGGCATTCGTCCCCTACTGGATGCGCTGCACGCCCGCGAGGACGTGCTGCTGGGCCTGCTCACGGGCAATCTGGAGCCAGCCGCCTGGCTGAAGCTGGGCAGCGTTGGGCTGGACCGCTACTTCCGCTTCGGGGCCTTCGGGAACGACGCGCCGAACCGTGACGCGCTCCCCCGCATCGCCGTCGAACGCGCGGCGCGCTTTGCGAACGGCCACGAATTCGCGCGCAAGAACGTCATTGTCGTTGGCGACACGATTCACGACATCCGGTGCGGGGCGGAACTCGGCGTCTGCGCGGTGGGCGTGGCGACTGGCTCGACGGACGCGAGCACGCTGCGGGCTGCGGGCGCGGATTACGTCTTTGATTCCTTCGCGGCGCACAGCGAGTTCCTGAAAGTGTTGCCGCGAGAAACGGACTGACGACGGAGAGTTCAATGCGATTCGACACGGTTCTATTTGACCTGAGCGGGACGCTCATCAACTATCGCGGCTCGGTAGTGGGGTGGGAGGCGATGGAGCGGCTGGGCTTTACCGCCGTCTGCGACCTGCTCCACTCCAACGGCCACCGCGATAAGGTGCCGGACGTGGACCTCTTCCACAGCGCCGCTTTCCAGCACCTCACAACCGCGTGGCAGGATACCATTTCCGGCAGGCGCAACCTGCACCTTCAGGAGCTTCTGTGCGAGGCGGCGCAGGCGCAGGGCATTACCCTGAATGGCGCTATCGTGGAGCAGGCGGTCCTGAAGTACACCGGGGCCATCAGCGCCGGGGCGAAACCATGTGAGGGCGCGGAGAGGGTGCTGCGAACCCTGAAGGAGCAGGGGCGGAAGATTGGCCTCATCTCCAACACGATGTGGCCCGGACACCTGCACCACGCCGACCTCGAACGCTTCGGCCTGGCCTCCTGCCTTGACGTGGAGGTCTATTCGGCGGACGCGGGCGCGTGGAAGCCCTCGCCCCAAGTCTTTCACCTCGCGCTCGACAGGCTGGGCAGCACGCCCGAACGGGCACTCTTCGTGGGTGACAGCCCGACTGACGACGTGGTGGGCGCGCATAATGGAGGATTGCGGAGCGTCTGGATTCAAACCGACGAGTACCCCGCCGAGGCGGGCGGCGACGCGGGTGCCGTCATCCGGGAACTGCCGGAACTGCTGGATGTGCTGGCAATGTGGGAAACCGAAATAGAAGTACCCAACTGAAAACGGCGCGCTGGTGAAACTTGCCCGGTTGCGGCGGCGGGTACAATATCGCTGTGACCGTTCACCGCCAGCAAGCTTGAGAGGTGCCCTTATGCAACCGACCTACCTCGCTGACCTGACATGGCCTGACGTGGAGGCGCTGTTGGAGCGCGACGACCGCCTGATTCTGGTGTCGGGCGCGACGGAGCAGCATGGGCGGCACCTGCCCCTCGGCACCGATACCATCATCCCCATGACCCTCGCCGCGCGCCTCTCGGCGCGTTCGGGCGTGCCCGTCGCGCCGCAGATTCCCTATGGCATGAGCGAGTCGCACATGGCCTTCCCCGGAACGTTCACTCTTACTAACGATACGTTGCAGGCGCTCTACCTCGAAGTCATCCAGAGCGCCTATCGCCAGGGGTGGCGACGCCTCTTCGTCCTGAATGGGCACGGGGGCAATCGCGCCGCCTGGAACTGGGCGACCTCGCTTGCGATGAAGGTCAAGGCCGACCTGCGCGTCATCGTGACACACTGGTGGGCGGAGGAGACCGTCCGCGCCATCGCGCGGCAGGCGGTGGGGCGCAACGAGGGGCATGCCGGGCTGGAAGAGACCGCCGCCGTGATGGTGAGCCGCCCCCACGTCGTCAAGTTGAGCGAGGCGGAGGGCCACGCCGACGCGCCGGATGCCATCTGGTCCCAGCCGCCGGAGGAGGTGCGCGCGGCGCTGCCCCT
>DASVVH010000412.1:0-6443 GCA_036386615.1 Ardenticatenaceae bacterium | reverse complement strand
CGGGCGGCGACTTCACCAACCAGTTCCTGCACTTTCACCGCCTGCTGCGCGACGAACTGCTGGCGGGGCGGCTGCCCGTCTGGAACCCCTACACTTTCGCGGGGCACCCCTATCTGGCCGACGTGCAGGCAGCCGTCTTCTACCCCGTAAGCAACCTGCTCCTGCTGCTGACGGCTCCCTGGTCCTCCCTCGCCGCGCGCCTCTACTGGCTACAGGTCGAGGCGGTGCTGCACGTCCTGCTGGGCGGCTTTTTCACCTACCTCTTCGCGCGCGACCTGACCGGGCGGCGGCTTTCCTCGCGGGGGTCACTTTCGCCTTCTCCGGCTATCTCACGGGCTACCCGCCGCTGCAACTCTCGGTGCTACGAACGGCTATCTGGCTGCCCCTCGTGCTGTGGTTGCTCTGGCGCGGCTTTGGGCTGCCGATGCGCTGGCGCTGGTGGGTTGCCGCCGCCTTCGCCTACGCCGCATCGTTCTTCGCGGGCCACACGCAGAGCTTCTTCCTGGCGAGTCAGGTGATTCTGGGGTGGGTCGCGCTCGGCTTCTTCCTGGCGCGAGGGGAGGGAGAGGAGCGGCTCTCGTTCTTGGCCTACGCGCTCCGCGCCGCCGTCTTCTATCTCGTCTTTCTGGGCCTGAGCGCGGCACAGCTTCTGCCGTCGCTGGAATTTCTGCGCCTGAGCGTGCGCGCCCGTGTGGACTACGCCTACCTGAGCGGCGGCTTCCCGATTCAGGATACGTGGCAGATGCTGGTGCCCGGCGTGCTGACCGAATTCTCGCCGCTCTACGTCGGCATTGCGGGGCTGGGGCTGGCGCTGCTGGCGCTGCTTGCCAGTGTGAGATGGCTGGCGGGGCGCGGCGGGCTGACGCGGGAACAAGCACTGGTGGTGCTCTTCTTTGGAGTGGTGACGCTCCTCTCCCTACTGGTCTCCTACGGCGGCGAGAGCTTTCTTTATCCGTTGCTCTATCGCTGGGTGCCGGGCTGGGGACTCTTTCGCGGGCAGGAGCGCGCCGCCTACATCGTCGCCTTCGGGCTGAGTGTGCTGGCGGGGCAGGGCGCGGCGCTCGTTCCGGTTCTCTCGGAGCGGTTGCGCCGCTCTGTTGGGCTTGGCTACGCGGCGCTGGTCGGTACGGGCGTGTTGGTCTTCGTTCGGCTCTGGCCGCTTGCGGGCTTTGCGCGGCAGGGCGGGCAGGCGCTCCTCTGGGCGCTGCTATTCGCGGCCCTGCTGTGGGGGTCGTGGGGGCGCGGGCGGGTGCTGGCGCTCGCGCTCCTCGTCATAGCGGACCTTGCCCTCGCTGGCGTCGCGGCCCCGCTCGAGCCGGTATCGCCCGCCGAGCGCGTGGCGCACCTCCCCGAAAGCGCGGCGCTTCAGGCAGCCGCGCGGGAGGCAGGCGCGACGCATCAGGGGCACCCGGACGCACCTTCAACGAGGCGCGCGCGCAGGGCAACGTTGGCCTGGAGGTGCAGGTGGAGGATTTGGGCGGAGAAAGCCCCCTGCGCCTGGACCGCTACGCCCGCCTCTTCGGGAACGTGCTTCCCGAACGGATATGGCGGCTCACAGGGGTCGAGCACGTTCTTATCTGGACGCCTCGCCTTGCCGTACCCTCCACGCTGCTGGGAGAGTTCCCGCAGGCCAGCGATGTGACCTACCTGCACCGCCTCTCCGCGACGCATCCGCGCGCGTGGGTGGTCAACACTCTCGTTCCGGCGGACGACGAGGAGGCGCTGCGGCTGCTGGCCGACAGTGCGTTCGACCTGGAAACGCGAGCCGTGCTGGCAACCGGGGAAGGCGGCGCGCCCCAGCAGCCCACCGGGGAGTTGGCACCCGCCGGGGAGAACAGCGTCGAGGTGGAGCGCCACGCCCCGAACCGTTTCACCCTGCGCGTGAGGAGCAAGCACGGTGGATTTCTGGTTCTCAGCGAGAACTGGATGCCCGGCTGGCAGGCATGGCGCACCGATGGCAGGGGTCGAGAGGCGGTGCCCGTGCTGCGGGCGAACCTCACCTTCCTCGGCCTTGCCGTGCCCGCCGGAGAGAGCGAGTGGGAACTGATTGGCCGTCCAGCCTCTGCGTCGGGCTGCTCGTCGGCGCGGGAACACTGCTCTTGCTGTTGCTGGGCGGGATTGCCTCGCACAAGGGTCGTAGCTAGGGAGTATGAGCCGTTCAAGCAAGCCTTCGCCGATCCAGGGCTGTGTCCGAGCGGGAGAGGGGAAGGGGGAGAGGGAGTGAGCAACGGGCCGCACGGGAGAGAGGCCAGTATCGGCCAGTAACGGCCAGTACTGGCGACTGATAAGCGGCCAGTATAGTGATAAGTAGCTGCCATGTGTCTGTAATGTATGCCACAAACTACGTCATTTTGATACAGCGCTATTGCTGGTCCCGCAGCAAAGCTCTTTATGTCAATATGCCAGTTACATGAACATTATGTGAACTAAGGCTTACACGTAGCGCCTTTCAATGTAGGCTTTTGTAAGCCGCAGTTCACATAACGCTATCTCAACACCTGCCTCCTGCCTTGGTTCACTGTTACCTGTGCTATAATCCGCAGCTTGTTAGCAAAACCACCCTCTTGGCTTGGGCTTCGTCTACATGAGAGGGGCACGTCAGAGCCTGCGCGCTTAACCGCCATGCGATTTCTTCCCCTACGCCAACCCATCACGAGGATGCCGCCCGCGTCGTCCCGCGCGGCCCCTCTCGAACGCCATCCTCCGGCTGAGGTGGGGCCATTGGAGCGGGTTCGGGCGGGGCTGTCACGCCGCGCGTTGGGCGTGGTGCTGGCGGCGTTCGTGGCGCTTGCCGTCACGAGCAGCGTCGTCGTGCCCCCCTTCGAGACGCCCGACGAAATCTGGCACTTCGCTTTTATCCAGCAGGTGGCAAGCGGCGGCGGGCTGCCCGTCTGGGAGCCGGGCACTGAGATGCTGTGGCGGCAGGAGGGCGGTCAGGCTCCCGGCTACTACCTCGCGGCGGCGGCGCTCACCTTCTGGATTGACCAGAGCGACTTCCGCGCCCTCTACGACCGCGCCAACCCCTTCGCCTCCATCGGCTTTCCCGAACGGCTCAACCGTAGCTACCTGATTCACCACCCGCCGGATGAGTGGCCCTGGCGCGGCTCCATCCTCGCGCTTCACATCGCCCGCTTCTTCTCGGTCTTTCTAGGCGCGGTGACGCTCTGGGCCATCTACCAGACGTTGCACCTGCTGCTTGGGCCGCACAAGGCGCTGCTGGGTACGGCGCTGATTGCCTTCATCCCGCAGTTCATCTTCATCAGTGGCGCGGCCAGCAACGACAACGCCATCAACGCGACGGCGGCGCTGCTGCTCTGGCGGCTCGTCGCGTTCCTGAAGGCGGCCAGCACCCCCGGCGAAGAGGCGGTGCTTTACCCGCTTCGCCGCCCACGCCCGTATCTGCTCGTCGGCCTGTTCCTGGGGCTGGCGCTGCTCTCCAAGCTCAACGGCATCTCGCTGGCGCTGCTGACGGGGCTGACTCTCCTCGCCGTCGCCTACCGCGCGCGTTCGTGGCGGGTGCTGGTGCAGGGCGGGTTACTCGTGGCGGCGGTGGCGCTCCTCCTCAGCGGCTGGTGGTACGCTCGCAACTGGCTCCTCTACGGCGACCTGCTGGCGCGGCAGATGTGGATAACCAACACCGAGCCGCGCCCGGACCTTCACTGGATTGCTGAGTTGCGGAGCGTCGAGTTCTCCTTCTGGGGTCTCTTCGGCTGGTTTAACGTGGCCTATCCATTGTGGGTCTACACGCTCTTCCGCGTCGTCGCGCTGTTGGCTCTCGCGGGGCTGGCGATAGAGGGCACGCGCTGGCTGGCCCGTCGGCGCGTGGGCCGGGAGCCGGGAGTCGCCGTCTGGCGCGTGTTGGCAGTGGGCTTGCTGCTGGCCTGGTTGGTGGGGTTAAGCTTCTCATGGGTGCAGTTCAACCGCGTGATGATTGCGGCTCAGGGGCGGCTCTTCATGCCAACGGCCCCGACCCTGGCCCTGCTGCTGGCGGTTGGGCTGAGCGCGTGGCGTGTCCGTGCCACGCCTCCGGTGCTTGGCTGGGCTGTCGTGGCGGGGTTCTTCACCCTCAGCGTGGTAACGCCCTGGTGGATTATCCGGCCCGCCTACGCGCCCTCTGTTCCTCTCGCGGCACTGCCGGAAGCGGCAACGCCCGTGAACATCCGGTTTGGTGACGCGATGGTGCTGGAAGGCTATACCGTGATGCCGACATTGCTCGCGCCGAGTGATGCTTTCGAGCTAACGCTGTACTGGCGGGCGCTCGGACCCATCGAGGAGCCGTTGGCGGTCTCCGTGAAAGCGTTCGGGCGCGGCGAGCAGCTACTGGCCCGCGACGACTCGTACCCTGACGCGGGGCGCTGGCCGACGACGAGTTGGCCCGTCGGCTCGCTCATCGTTGACCGCAAGAAGATGTGGATTTCGGGCGAGGCCCAGACCCCAACGGCGGCGGCGGTGGCGGTAGACGTGTACCGCCCGGAGAGCCTGGAGATGCTGCCCGCGACGATGAACGAGCAGCCCATCACAGCCTTACCCGTGCCGCTCTTCAATGTGGTGGTGCGGGAGGAGGGGGCGACGGCTGCCCCTGTAGCTGAATTCACCTACCGCCCCGCCGTGCAGGAGGTGAGTATAGAGGAGGGAGAAGTGACTGCCTCGTTCGTATGGGAGGTGGGGCAGCCTCTGGGCGGCGACTATCACGCGCTCTTCCACCTCGCGCCCACGCCGGACCAGCCGCCTGTGGAGCAGGGCGATTTCGAGCCGCTTGGCGGCGACTTCCCGACGAGCCACTGGTGGCCGGGCGACCACCTGCCCGACGAGGCATCGTTGACGCTACCGACCAATGTTGCCGAGGGGGAATACGTGCTGCTGCTGGGCCTCTATGATTTGCAGAGCGGGCAGCGCTTGGCGGGCGAGGGAGGCAGAACCATCTGGACCATCGCCCGCTTGCAGTGGGATGGCGAAAGCTGGAGGAGCGTTGACTAGCGTCTTCCAGAGTGCGGCGGTTGAACGCCCAAACGCGACACGCGAGTTGAGCCATCGCCACGATGAGCAGGCGGACGAGAGGCCAATTGTGCAGCGCGGCGTGAGGAGCCTGCCCCGCCCCGTCTGGATTATCGTGGCTGCCTATATGGTGCTAGGCTCCATCTATGCAAGCGTGACGCCCATTTTTGAGAAGCCTGATGAGCAGTGGCACTTCGCTTTTGCCATGTACGTCGCGGATACCGGACGCTTGCCTGTCCAGCGTCTAGCAGGGCGCGACCATCTAGCGGAGCAGGAGGGCAGCCAGCCGCCACTCTATTATGCTGTGCTGGCGGGGTTATTGAAGGTCGTGGGGCTGGACCACCTTGACGACGGCTATAGCCAATTGACGGAAGAGAACCCTTACTACGGGGGCAGGCCGGGCGCGTGGCTCGACAACGCCAACAGGTTTATTCACGGCCCCTGCGAGGGCGAGTGTCGCAGCGCCGCCACTGCTGTCTATCTTGGGCGGGGGCTGAGTTTATTGGCGGGCGTGGTGGCGCTGCTGGCGGCGACCACAGCCGTTCGCCTCGCGTTTCCGAGCCAGCCCTGGCTCCTGCTGCTCGTCGTGGGGGCTGTCGCCTTCAACCCGCAGTTCCTGCACATCTCGTCGTCCGTCAGCAATGACGCCTTTCTGGTTGCGACGACGAACGTTGCGTTCGCGCTGGCGCTCTGGTGGTGGCATCGGCCCGAAGCGCTCTGGCGCACCGCCACGTTGGGGCTGGCGGTGGGGCTGGCCCTGCTAACGAAGTCGAGCGGGCTGAGTCTGGTTCCGACGATGGGGCTGCTATTGCTAGGTGGGCGGCTGGCGTGGCCGCTTCGGTTCCGCCAGATAGCCATCTTCGGTGTGGCGGTGGCGCTGGTCAGCGGTTGGTGGTTCGCGCGCAATCTCCTCCTGTACGGAGAGCCGACGGCCACGCAGATTCACCTTCAGATATTTGATGAGGCACCGCCGCCGTTCACCCTTGCTAGAGTGATGGACAATTGGAGCATGGTAGCCAGCTCCTTCTGGGCCTCCTTTGGCTGGGGAGGATTGAATCTCAGCCACGAGGTGTACCGCACAGTGAGGGGGTTCGCCCTGCTCCTTGTGCTGGCCTTCGTCTGGGCAGCGGTTCGCGCCCGACGCGTGTGGATGGGGCCGCAGAAGGTGCTCGTAGGCTTGTCGGTGGTTCACCTGCTGGTCGTGGGCGCGCTGCTCTTTCAGTGGATGCGGCTGACGGAGGCTCCACACGGGCGGCTGCTCTTCCCGGCCCTGCTGCCTATCACACTCATCCTGATGCTGGGTTTTCTACGGCTAGTGCCTCAACGTTTTCACGCGCTGGCCTCCTCTATCTATCTTGGCGCGTGGGCGGTTGTCGCTCTGGTGTTGGCTGTTGGTTTCATTCGCCCGGTCTATCTCCCCGCGCCACTTCTCGCCGCGCTGCCGGAGA
>DASVVH010000411.1:0-4957 GCA_036386615.1 Ardenticatenaceae bacterium | reverse complement strand
AGCGGCTCATCATCGCCTTCTGCACTTCCATCACCGTGCGATGCAGCGCCGTCTGGATGGAGCCGGTTTCCAACTCGACCACCACGACACTCAACGGGCTTTTGTAGCGGCGGCTGCGGATGAACTCCGTCTGAATATCTTCCAGCGCCTCGTTGAGCCGCCGCACGGTACGCGACGAATCGATGAAGGTGAGGTTCGCCACCGCCTCTTCAAAGTCAAAAAGCTGCCGGGCGAGGTGATGCGCCAGCCAGATTCCCGTTACCAGCAGCGTCATCTCCGTGAACAGGATGTATGTGTAAATACCCCCAAAGAGGGGCCGCTGGTCGAATGTAAAGAATTTATAAAGCGCGTAGACGCCTAACCATCCGACGATTGACACGTAAACTGACGACTGCCACAACGACCGGAGCGAAATCACCGCGACAATCGCGATAATACCCAGAATATACGTGAATGTCTGGATATTGACCGCGTTGTCAGAGCCGAGATTCAGCCGCTCGATGTTAAAGAAGAGAGTCAGATGAACCAGCAGCGCGAGAATGGAGAAGCGTAGGTTTCGCATGATGTGCAGCGTCCCTGAGTCCCTTTCCTCAGTCCGATGGACCTGGAAAGAGCCTGTTCACCCGCTGCGGTACCTTGTCCATCTCGCTGCTTCTGGCTCAACCTGTGCCGTTGTCCTATAGCAACTTGTGTACCACACCGGGCGCGTTGAAGTGAATCTGAATTGATGGGTTGTGATGGTCACTTTCAGAGATACAAATGACGTTACTCGATGCAACATCGCTCTGTCAAGACACCGAAAGTACCAAAGATAAGGTGACTATAGCCTTTATGAACGTACTGGCATTCGCGACTCGTATTTTTAAGTTCAGGTATCAGAAGATGAGTAATTCAATTCACAATCCTGGTCTCGTTTCCCGCCTCGTGTGCCCTGGCTTCCCGCCCGGTAATAGAGACTGGAGCGGCTGATGCCGAGCAGTTCCGCCTGCTTCGTGAGTGGCAGGTCTCGATTGTCCCACTCGATGAGAGCGATACGCTCCTCCCGCCCCAGCGCCGAAACCAGATTCTTGCGGAGCCATTCTACCTGCGCGGAAAGCTGCTCGAGGTCACTCTGCGCCTCGCTCAGTCGCGCCTCGTACTCCTGACGCACACTCGCCAACTCCTGATGCTCCGAACTGAACAGCGTTCCCAGGCCATCCAGCGCCGTCGCTCTCCACTGGCGCAAAACATTCGGATGAATCCCATATTCCGCCGACAATTGGGCCAAACCTTTTTCTTCCTTCAGGAGCATCCTCACGAGTTGGCCCTTGAAGGTGGCGCTGTACCGTTTCCTTAACCGCTGACTTCCATTTTCCTGCACTTTATTCCAGCCTCGCGGATTGTCCAAACCCTACTCATAAAATTATAGATTTCTTTCTCTAACCTATATATGGGAGAACGGTCCTACATCTCGTTTGTGACGCAAATTCGGGACTTTAGTCTAAACTCATAGTCCTAATAACTACGCGCTTCGCCACCATCAGGCTCATCTTCTCCCTGCGAGCCGAGCTAGGCTTTATGCTGTGCGCCGTTGGCGGTCGTCAGTCGTCGGTCGTCGGTCGTCCATCCCTCACCCCGCTTGCACCTCCCCATCGAAAACAACCATCTCCACCTGAGTTTCCGCCAACTCACTCTCCGCGACCTCGAACAGATTGCGGTCCAGCACAATGATGTCCGCGAAGTAGCCCGGCGCGAGCCGCCCCTGCACCCTCTCCCGCCCCACCGCCCTCGCCGCGCCCAGCGTATACCCGTAGACAGCCTCCTCTAGGGTCAGCCGTTCCTGCGGTTGCCAGCCCCCCTCCGGCGTGCCATCCCGCCTCTGCCGCGTCACAGCGGCGTGAATGCCCGCGAATGGGTTGGGGTCCGCCACCGGAACATCGGAACCCAACGCCAGAACCGCGCCGCTATCCAGCAGGCGGCGGAAAGCATAAGTATCTCGCGCCCGCGCCCCCCACAGCCGATCCGCCGCCACCATGTCGTCAGTCGCGTGGATGGGCTGCACCGAGGCTACAATGCCCAGCCGCGCCAGCCGGGGCAGGTCGGCGGGCTGAATCGTCTGAACGTGCTCGATGCGGTGAGGCAGCCGCGTGGCCGGGTTCCGCTCAGAGGCCAACTCCTCGAAAATATCAAGCACCTCGCGGTTCGCCCGGTCCCCGATAGCGTGAACGGAGATGGCCCACCCGCGCTGCTGCGCCTCGCGCACCACCACCTCGATTTCCTCCGGGGGTGTCACCACGACCCCGTAGTTATCCGTAGTCCCCTCGAACGGCTCCACCATCCACGCCGTCTGCGAGCCGAGCGAACCATCCACGAAAACCTTCATGTGGCCCAGTTGCAGCCGCTCGTTGCCGAAGCCGCTGTACAGCCCCGTTGCGAAAACGTGCTCCCGCTCCTCCGCGTCCACGTTGGTCGTCAGCCGCAGCTTCAAATCGCCAGCCGCTTCCAGCCGCCCGTAAGCGCGGAGCGCCACCTTCCCCTCGCCGTGCCCCTTCATCCGTTGGTCGTGCAGCCCCGTCAGCCCCAGCCCGTGAGCCTCGCGGATAGTCTCCCGTAGCGCCGTGTCCAACTCCTCGTCCGTAGGCGTGGCGGCGTGGACGTGTACCATATCAATCGCCATCTCGAAGAGGCGGCCCGTCGGCTGGCCCCGCTCGTCCCGCTCGATGACGCCGCCCGCCGGGTCCGGCGTCTCCGCCGTGATGCCCGCCAGCGCCAGCGCCGCGTGATTCACCACCGCGCTGTGCATGTCGCTCCGCCGGAAGAAGAGAGGATGCGCCGTCGAGAGCACGTCCAGGTCGGCGGCGCTCGGCATCACAGGATGCTCCCACTCCGTCTCGTTCCAGCCCTGGCCCACCAGCCACCGCCCCGGCTCCAGCCCCGCCAGCCGCTCGCGGATGCGCCCCTGCATCTCGCCCAGGCTCCGCGCGCCACTCAGCCGCACCCCGCGCCGCCCCAGCGCCCAATCGTAGAAGTGAACGTGCGAGTCCGTCAGCCCCGGCAGCGCGAATCGCCCCCCCAGGTCAATCACTTCAGTGTTCGTGCCTGCCAGCGCCCGCACCTCCGCGTCGCTGCCCACCGCCACGATGCGCCCGCCGTAGATGGCGATAGCCCGCGCGCGCGGCTGCGCCTCCCACTGAGTGTAAAAGTCGCCGTTGTAAAGGATGAGCGTTGGAGTGAGCATGGATTCCATGAAGTGCCTGAGCGGATAAACGGAAAGCGCACCGAGTAGATTTCGGCGCGCCTGTGCTGGGTTTTCAGAGTCGTTATGATGAGTCGTCACCATTGTCAAGTAAGAACCTTACCAGTAATCAGTGAATTCGTCAATGTTCCACCGCGGCAAACCTGGCTATATCAGGACTTACGCAAGGACCATCTGGATAGATGGGGAGCACAACACAGGGGCGGCTCAGTTACGAGCCGCCCCTGTGTGTCCCGCATAGCCGTCGTCAGTCGGCGGCCTCGTGGCTTACCGCTCGGTCTGTTGCTGGCTACGGTCCAGTGGCGCATCCTGGGGCAGGGGTGCGGGCGGGTTGAAGCCCGGTTGCTGCTGCCCACCAGGGCCACGCTGCACACCACGGCTCTCTGGCTGCCCGTAGCCTTCAGGGTAGAGGTAGGTGCCGCGCTCGTCTTCCGGCTTAGGCTTCTCAACCTGGATACGGTTCTCGTTGGCCCAGGGGTCTTGACGGATGCCCGTCACCTCCCAGGAGACTTCCATACCCGGCGCTCCGCCCGCTATCCTGAAGCGATTGTTCTCAATCTTCTGAGCGATGTAGACCGGGGCAAAGCCGCCGATGGTGGTTAGCTGGTAGCGGAAGTCTCGGTTCAGCGCCTGGACGTAGGTGGGTAGCTCGACGACCGCCTCGCCATTCGCGTCCAGGGTCACGTTGCCGTCGTAGACGGTCTTCATCTCAGGGGACTCCACAAAGGCGTGCGAGAGGGTCTGGTTTTCGGGGTCCAGCGGGTGGTCGAGCCGGGTCAGGCCAGCAGGCTGTCCAATGCTGCCTTCTACTTCCAGGTTACCAGTCACGAACACGTTGCCACTGAAGAAGCCCGCATAGCCGCCTCCCGTGTTCCCGCCGTAGATGCCAACGCCGTCTTCGGTGTCAGCAAACCCGACGATACCGGCACCATCACTCGCCATGGCCGCGCCTATGACGCCGTTTAGTCCGGCGAATTCACCCGCGGCGTCATAGAAGAAGCCCTCTGGATGGACATCCTCTTCCGAGCCGCCCACGCTGAAGCCCTGCACCGCCACGCCAGCCTCGACGCCGGGGTCAGCGCTGTTGAGGAAGTGGCCCGCCACACCTGCAGCGTAGGTGACCCTCCCTCTCACCCCAAACGGCGTGCCCTCCTCCGCAGCGTTAAAAAAGTACCCTCCCGCCTCTTGGTTACTGCCCGAAGACGTATAGCCCCAGACAGCAGTGCCCGTGTCCGACAGGCCGTAGACACCTGTGCCGCTGACCGAAGTACCGTAGACACCAAAGCCACCGCCCGCGTGCGACCCCCACACGCCGATGCCACTGCTAGCCGCGCCTTTGTTCTCGCCGCGCACGGCGGTGGAATAGAGACCCGGGCCGGTGGTGTCGATGACGCCCAGTACGCCGTTGGCGAAGTCGCTCTGGCTGTTGGTCCTTCCCTCCACGCCCGCGCCCGTGCCGCTGGTAGCGCTGTGGATGCCCAGCACGCCAGGACTATTGGCGAGGCCATTGGTTCTTCCCTCCACGCCCGCGCCCGTGCCGCTGGTAGCACTGTGGATGCCGAGCACGCCAGGACTCGCCTCTGTGCTATTGGTTCTTCCCTCCATGCCCGCGCCTGTGCCGCTGGTGGCGCGGTGCTGGCCCAGAATGCCCGCCCTGTTACCTGTGTTGAAGGTCTCGCCCTGCATGCCTGTGCCGGTGTTGCTGTAACCCAGGAAGCCAAT
>DASVVH010000410.1:0-4029 GCA_036386615.1 Ardenticatenaceae bacterium | reverse complement strand
GGCTGGCGCTGGACCCGCTGGATGAGGCGGCGCACCGCCTGCTGATGCAGCTCTACGCCCGCAGCGGACAGCGGCAGGCCGCTTTGAAGCAGTACCAGGAGTGCGTGCAGCTTCTCGAAAGCGAACTCGGCCTCCCCCCCGCTGACGAGACGACTGCCCTCGTTGAACGTATCCGCTCCGGCGAATTGGCGGAAGATACCACTGTTCAGCCGACGCCCGTTCTCACCGCGCCGCCCGCCCACAACCTGCCCGCCCTGACGACCCCTTTCATCGGGCGCGAGGATGAACTGGAGGAGGTCGAGGCATTACTGGGCGACCCTGAATGCCGCCTGCTCACGGTCATCGGCCCCGGCGGTATGGGCAAAACCCGCCTCGCCCTTGAAACCGCCCACCGCGCGGCAGAGCGAGGGCGGTTCACGAATGGAGTCTACCTCGCGGGATTAGCACCCGTCAGTTCTCCCGCGTTCCTCGCCTCCTCCATCGCCGCGTCCCTCTCCTTGCAGTTGCAGGGCAGCAGCGACCCACAGGCACAGTTGCTCCAGTTTCTCCGGCAGAAAGAGATGCTGCTGGTGCTTGACAATTTCGAGCACCTGCTGGAAGGCGCGACCCTTCTCTCCGACATCCTCCACAGTGCCCCCCACGTTACCCTGCTCGTCACCTCCCGCGAGCGGTTGGCGCTGCGCGCCGAGACGATTCTGCCACTGGAAGGGCTGCCGTTCCCGTCAGGCGAGGCGGTAGAGCGAGCGGAGGAGTTCAGCGCGGTGCAGCTTTTCGTGGAGAGCGCGCAGCGCGTGGAGCGCGGCTTCAGGCTGAAGAAGGAGAGGCGGGCGTGGGTCGTGCGTATCTGCCAACTGGTTCAGGGATTGCCCCTCGCAATCGAACTCGCGGCAGCGTGGGTGCGGGCGCTCTCATGCGAGGAGATTGCCCGCGAAATCGAGCAGGACCTGGACTTTCTCTCCAGCACGATGCGCGATATGCCGGAGCGCCATCGCAGCCTGCGCGCCGTCTTCGAGCACTCCTGGCGCTTGCTATCGGAAGAAGAGCGGCGGGTCTTCCGCAAGCTGGCCGTCTTCCGGGGCGGCTTCGTGCGAGAGGCTGCCGAGCAGGTGGCGGGCGCGACCCTGTCTATCCTCTCTACCCTCGTAGACAAGTCATTTCTGGTGCGGGACGGCAAGCGCTATGGCCGCCACACGCTGCTGTGGCAATTCGCCAACGAGAAACTGAGCCAGTTCCCCGACGAAGAGGCGCGGGTGCGGGACGCTCACAGCGACTACTACGCGACCTTTCTGGCCCAGCGCGAAACCGCTTTGATGGGCGGCGGCCAGAAAGAGGCGCAGGAGCAGATACGGGCTGACCTGGAAAACGTGCGCGTGGCGTGGCAGTGGATGGTGGAGCAGGGCCGCGTGGCGGCGCTGGACCGCAGCCTGAAAGGATTGAGCCTCTTCTACGCCTTCACGGGCCTTCGGCAGGAAGGGGAGGCCACGATGGAGATGGCGCTCCGGTGCATCCGGGAGCGGGCAAGAGCGCCGGAGCACTTCACCCCGGAGGCGGGCCGCTTGTTGGGGCGCTTGCTCGCGGAACTGGCGCATCATCTGGTACGGCAGGCCACGTTCGAGAGGGGAATGGCAGTGGCGCAGGAGGCCATCGCCCAGGCGCGGGCCTCGCGGGACGCGCACAGCGAGGCGGTGGCCCAGCTATGGCTGGGCGAGGCGCTGTTGCACCAGGGGAAGTATGAGCCTGCCCTGACCGAACTCCGTAAAACGCTGGTGCTCGCGCGCTCGGCCCGGCTACTCTCGTTAGAAGCGGACAGCCTGCTGGCATTGGGGCGGGGTTACTACCACGCGGGCGATTACAGGCAGACGCGAGCACACTATGAGGAGGCCCTGGAACGCTACCGGCAGATAGGGGACCGTCGTGGCGAGGGCGAAACGCTGAGTGAGACGGCGGGTCTCATGCAGTACGAGGGGGATTATGCCGGGGCCAGGTCGTATAGCGAACAGGCGCTGCACATCGCGCGGGAACTTGGCAATCAGGCCATCGAGGCGGATGCCCTCATTGACCTGGGCAACATCGCGGTGGACCGGGGCTACTGCGTGGAGGCGCGAGAGCGATACGAGCAGGCGCTGCCCATCTTCCGCAGGATAGGAGACCGTCGAAGTGAGTGCATCGTGCTCGTCAATCTGGGCCTGACCCTCATCTTTCTGGGCGACTACGCGGAGGCGAAGACGGTTCTGGACGAGGTGGTGCTGCTGGCCCGCTCGATTGGGGACCGACGCATCGAGGGCATAGGGCTTCTGAATTTGAGCCATCTTTTCCGGCACCTGGGGAACGAGGAGAAGGTCGGGCACTACCTTGACGAGGCGCTGGCGATTCAGACGGCGATTGGCAATCGCCGCAGCACGGCTCTGGTGCTGGCCTATCTTGGCCTGTTCGCCTATCACGAGGGCCGCTACGAGGCAGCCTTGAACTACAGCGAGCAGTCCGTGCAGATTGCTCAGGAGCACGGTGACCGCCACGTTCAGGCATACGCGCTGAACCATCTCGGCCACGCGCTGCTGGCGGCAGGCCGAAACGAGGAGGCTACCAGCGCCTACGAGGAGGCGTTGGCGCTCCGGCGCGCATTGGGCCAGCCCGTGCTGGCGATGGAAGTGCTGGCAGGGATGGCGCGCGTGGCCCAGGCGCAAGGTGACGCGGCCCAGGCGCGGACCTTCGTCGAGGAAATCCTGGCGCACCTGGAGCGCGGGAATCTCGATGGCGCGGATGAACAGTTCCGCGTCTACCTCACCTGCTATCAAGTCCTTCAGGCGAACGAGGATGCCCGCGCCGCGCCGCTTCTGGAGCGTGCCCACAGCCTGCTGCACGAACGGGCAGCACGGCTCGACGATGCTGAAACAAGGTGCTCGCTCATGGAGAACGTGGCGGCTCACCGGGAGATTATGGCGGGGTGGGAGGCGCGGCAGGGGTAGCCGCAATGGCGCGAGAGCAAAGAGGCCCTGCCGGGTGGCAGGGCCTCTTCTTTATGTAAAGTATGAATCAGGCGAAGGAGAGTTCTTCGACCTGAGTCGGAGCGTCCGAGGCCATGATGCGCTCGAACTCAACGCGGTCAATGGTCTCGACCTCAAGGAGGCGCAGGGCGACGACTTCAAGCTTCTCGCGGCGCTCCTGAAGAATCTTGAGCGCCTGCGCGTAAGCGTCGTTGACGAGGCGGCGGACCTCGCCGTCAATAAGTTTCGCTACCTTCTCTGAATAGTTGCGCTGATCGGAGATTTCGCGGCCCAGGAAAATCATCTCCTCGCGTTCGCCGTAGGTCATGGGACCGAGTTCCTCGCTCATGCCGTAGCGCGTAACCATCGCGCGGGCAATCTGCGTCACGCGCTGGAGGTCGCCGGAAGCGCCCGTCGAAACGTCGCCCCAGATTATCTCTTCCGCCGCGCGGCCACCGAGCGCGCCGACCAGTTGGTCCTTCAACCGCTCGAAGCTTTGCAGGGTGCGATCCTCGTCGGGGAGCCACATGGTGAAGCCGCCCGCCTGCCCGCGCGAGACGATGGTAATCTTGTGAACGGGGTCGAAGTTGGTCGCGTAGTGCATGGCGACGGCATGGCCCGCCTCGTGGTAGGCGGTCAGTTGGCGCTCGTCCTCGGTCATGATGCGGCTCTTGCGCTCCGGCCCCATGACGACGCGCTCGATAGCCTCTTGCAGTTCGGACGCGCCGACGGCCTTTTTGTTGCGGCGGGCGGCGAGGATGGCGGCCTCGTTGACGAGGTTTTCCAGGTCCGCGCCCGCCATGCCGGGCGTGCCGCGCGCGACGGAGTCCAGGTCTACGTCACGGGCGAGGGGCTTGCCGCGCGCGTGTACATCGAGGATGGCGCGGCGACCACGAACGTCAGGGCGGTCGAGGGTGACGCGGCGGTCAAAGCGGCCTGGGCGCAGGAGCGCGGGGTCCAGAATGTCGGGACGGTTGGTGGCCGCGATGATGATGACGTTGGTCTCGGTGTCGAAGCCGTCCATCTCGACAAGAATCTGGTTGAG
>DASVVH010000409.1:0-3972 GCA_036386615.1 Ardenticatenaceae bacterium | reverse complement strand
CGACTCAAAGCCGACCAGTCCGTCACATCAGGCACAGCCTATCAGTGATTTCCATGTACACTGCACACTTTTCATAGATGAGCGCTTCTTTTGTATTCGTCGGCCCATGCGCTTCATACTACACTCTCATCAACGCCGTTTTGAGGCTAGAGCAGCAAACCGTTCACACGATGTAGATAGAGTCACTATGCAAAACAACAAAGTCTATCTGGTTACGGGAGCGAACGCGGGCATCGGGTACGCGACGGCGCTGGGCCTCGCCAATCTGGGCGCTACGGTGCTCATGGTGGCCCGCAGCCGGGAGCGGGGCGAGGCGGCACAGGCCGAGATACGCGAGGCCAGCGGCAACCCGGAAGTGGCGCTGTTCGTGGCGGACCTCGCATCGCAGGGCGCGATTCGGCAGTTGGCGGCTGACGTGAAGGCCCGGTATCCCGCGCTTCACGGGCTTATCAACAACGCGGCGGTTATTCCAGCGGAGCGCTCGTTGAGCGAGGATGGATTTGAACTGCAATTCGCAGTCAACCATCTGGCCTACTTCTCGCTGACGCTGCTTCTGCTGGACCTTCTCAAAGCGAGCGCGCCCGCGCGAATCGTGAACGTGGCCTCCGACGTTCACCACAACGCGGCGCTGAACCTCGACGACCTGCAATCGGAGCGGGGTTATGATTCTCAGAACGTCTACAACCAGACGAAGCTGGCAAACGTCCTCTTCACCTACGAACTGGCGCGGAGGCTCGAAGGCACAGGGGTGACGGTGAATTGCCTCCATCCGGGTGGGGTGGCGACGAAGCTGCTGGCCGCGTACCGCCGGATACCGGGGGACCGCCCGACAGGCGGCATCAGCACGGAGGAAGGGGCGGACACTGTGCTCTACCTGGCGGCATCGCCGGAGGTGGAGGGTGTGACGGGAAGGTATTTCCGGCAGCGAGAGGCCGTACAGTCGTCGCCCGCCTCGCACGACGCGGCCCTGGCGCGCCGCTTGTGGGAGACGAGCCTCGCGCTGGCGGGGCTGGATGCAGAGAAGCTAGCGGTCTAATACCAATAGTAGTTACACAGTTGAGGGCCGAGGTAACGACCAATGGCTGAAAACCGCCCACCACTACCGGTTGAAAGGGAGCGCTCTACAGACTCAGCGACGCGGAGCAACGGAGCGGGCACCGCCCAAGGGGCACCCGCCGCGCTCCCGGCTTCTTCCAACTGCGTAACTCCTATCTAATACCAATTCATCGTAAAAGTGGCGCAAGCTGGTTGAGTGCCGCCGAGGGTTGCGCTCCGCTCCACCCCCGGCTACGAGTTTCGCCACTCCCCTCCGGGGAGTTCATGTCCCGCTTGGGACACCCGTTGAAACGCTGCCTCTATGTCCAATGGGTATGACTCCACCAGAACGAGAGGCTCCGGCTGGGGATATGCTTCCCAGTCGGAGCTTCTTCGTTTATAGGGGGACTATGCGCCCTGGCGGAGGGTGCGGGCGGCCCAGAGCGTCGCGGCGGCGAGAGCCGCGCCACTGACGACGCGGCGGGCGTTCGGGTGCCGCGTCAGCCAATTGTAGGGGCTGGCAGGCTGCGTGAGAAGGCCATAATCGCCCTTCACGTAATCGTAGCCGGAGAGCGGGTCGTAGAGGTTGTCGGGTGCCGATTCGGATTTGGGCTGGTTGCTCTTCTGGCCCCGGAAGCCCGTCCAGAGCAGGAGCGTATCTACCAACTCCGGCGAGAGGCGCTGCATGAGGGCTATCAGCTTGCCTGCCTCGCCCACAATAATCTCGCGGGTGGGGTGCTCGGCGGCGTAGAGAATCGCCCTGGCGACCTCCTGCGGCGGGTAGAGCGGCGGAATGCCCATCGGCTTGACGCCAATTTTGGTGCGCGCCTTGTTGAAAAAGGGCGTGTTGATGGACGAGGGCAGGACAGCCGTCACGGCGATGGGGAGGCCCTCGTGGGCGAGTTCGACGCGCATCGCGTCCAGCATGCCGATGACACCGTGCTTGGAGGCGGCGTAGGCGCTCTGGTAGGGCAGCGCCCGCTTGCCCTCGACTGAGGAGATGGCGATGAACGCGCCGCGCCCCTCGCGTTTCAGGTAGGGCAGCGCGGCCATGCCGCCGTGCGCCTGCCCCAGCAGGTTCACTTCCACGACGCGCCTGAACTCTTCGGGCGTCGTCTCGTCAAAGGTCGCGTAGATGCTCACGGCGGCGAGGTGGACCCAGGTGTCAATCCGCCCATAGGTCTCCACCGCGCGCTCGGCGACGTTCCGCACCTGCTCGAACTCCGCGACCTCGCACGGGACGAAGATGGCCTCGCCGCCGTCCGCGCGAATCTCCTCGATGAGGCTTTCCAGCCCCGCCTCGTCACGCGCGGATGCGACGACTTTCGCGCCGCGCCGGGCGAAGCGCAGGGCGGTCTCGCGCCCGATGCCGCTGGAGGCACCCAGCACGACGACTACCTGTTCATTGATTGGTTTGAGCTGCATTGTTGTCCTCCCTGTTCTCTCTTTGCTTGCTATCGTTCCTGACGGGATGGCTTTGCCAGCGCCCAGAGCCACGCGAGAATCAAAACGGTCTCGCCCACGGCGTCCAGCAGGTAGACGCGCGAGATGCGCCGTTTGGCGACGTAGTAGACATCTATCCCTGTTAGGGTGGCCGCGCTGCCGATGGCGAGCAGTGCAACCTCCGGGCTGCGCTGCCGCCGTATGCCCGCGAGGCCGATGACCGCGCCGATGACCGTCACGAGCGCACCCACCGTCTTGACGAGCCAGAGGTCCACCTTCGGCCCGGTGACAAGCAGGAAGGTTCGCATGCTGGCGAAGGGCCAGATGCCCGTAGCGATGTAAACCACCGCCTGCACCAGCGCGACCAGGGTAAAGGGGCTGAAGGTGTGGGCTTCGGCAGCCGGGATTACGGGGTGCTTTCGCTCGTCAACTGTCGAATCACTGCTCATCGTGGGACTCCTCAGGGGCGCTCTCTATTAGCAAGTGAAAGCAAGAGCTATACCCCCTCGCGGCGGCTGAATGGCACAAAGGTTGCATCGCCCCTTTGAAGATGAACGTAGCCAATAGATGAGGAGAGATGGCGATGAAGATAATTCCGGTGACGGTTCACGGCGTGCTCGATTACGTGACGGCGGCGGTGCTCATGGTGCTGCCGCGCTGGCTGGGCTGGAACAGCAACGTCACCCGCCTGCTGACAACGCTGTCGGTGTTCACGGTCGTCTATAGCCTATTGACGCGCTATCCCCTCGGTTTGTGGAAGGTCATCCCGTTCAAGGGGCACCTGCTGATAGATGCCCTCAGCGGAGTCGCCCTGAGCACGTCACCCGCGTGGCTGCCGGAGGGGAAAGGCAGGCCGCGCGCCGCACTGGTGGCGCTGGGCCTCTTCGAGATTGTCGCCCCACTCCTGAGCAAGACCGAGCAGGAATAGGGCATTAATAGAATCCAGTCCCTCTACCCCACGCCCCAATCTGTCATGGGGAGGGGTAGAGGACTTCCGCCGCGTCGAGCATGAAGAACGGCGGGCCACCCGTCTGGCCCGGAACGAGGGTGCTGATGGTCACGGTGTTTTGCCCGGCCCGCAGAGCGGTGGAATCGAAGACGAAGTTGTAGGCCCCGAAGTTGTCGGTTTCGATAGAGTTGTCGTCATTGGGGAAGGGAGCCGCGCCACTGTAGATTTGCACGTTGTTGATGGAGATACTGATGGGCGTACTCGCGGGGTCTTCGGAGTCCATGCCCATCACGCGGAGCGCCGCCGCGCCATCGGGGACGGCATCGAGACTGAAGGTGGCCTGCATGGTGCTGTAGCCGCTGCCCGTCCCGTAAATCCAGGTGGCGGTGCGCCCGCCGTAAATCGAGCCGTTGGGATTGCGGAAGCCGCCGCTCCAGGCGGTGTCATCCAACCCTATCCGCAGGTTCTGGGTAGTCGGCGCGGTGGTGTTGGTAGGCTGCGGCGCTTGTGTCGCGGTTGCGGGGGCGGTTGTCGCTGTGGCTGGC
>DASVVH010000408.1:0-4616 GCA_036386615.1 Ardenticatenaceae bacterium | reverse complement strand
ACGTTCTCCATGTCCGTCTTGACCTCGTTGATGGTGCGAAGCTGGTCCTCCGTCTCGGCGTAGGGGAAGCTCGCCTCCATCTCGGCCTGCCAGGGCGTGTCCTCGCTGTAGGCGTGGCCCCGGACGGTGGCTCGCGCGGCGTAGAGTTCCAGAAGCTCGTCGGCAATCTCCTCGACGGCCTTCTGCGCGCGGCGGCGCGCCGTCTCCCAGTCAGCGGTGCCCAGGCGGTGAATCGTCGGCTCCTGGTCACTCGGCCCGACGTACCGCGCCACGCGGTCGGCTTGGTGGACCGGGACGTAAAGCTTGTCGCCCTGCCCGTACTCCAATTCCAGGTACTCGCGGGTGACGCCCGCCACCTCGCGCTGCACCAGCCCCCGGAAGAGGCCGATGCCGTGCTCCGTGTGGACGACGAAATCCCCCTCCTTGATTTCAGCGAAGAAGCTCTCGGTGGTAGGGCGCTTGCGGGGGCGCATCGGGCGGCGGCTCGCCACGCGGCTCCACCCAAAGAGTTCGGCGTCGGTAATCAGGTGGAGCGGGCGACCCTCGCTCGTCTCCTTTATCTGGAACCCCTCGTTGAGCGCCCCGTTCAGCATGGTCAATGCGCCGGGCAGGGGCGGCTGTGTCAGGCCGCGCACCACGTTTGCCGCCACAACGCCCTCGTCGCGCAGCAGTTCGGCCATGCGTTCGGCCTGCCGGGTCAGGAGCACCTGCGTCGCCTCGCCCTGCTGGGTGCGAATGGCGCGAATCGCCTCCTGCAAGCGCCCGCCGTACTTCTGCCCCGCCGAGAAGAGGTCGCCCAGCCCGTAGGACTCACCCGCGCCGTAGCCCAGCACGACGGGTGGGCGCTGCGAGAACCAGTCGCGCAGGTCGTCCCAGGTGAAGAGCGCCTGCTCGTAGCGCGCGGGCAACTCGCCGCGCTCAATCATATCGTTGCGGCGTTGCAGCGCCTGCGTCTCTATTTCCTCAACGTTCACCTCGAGCGCGGTCCAGTCATCCACCAGCAGCAGCGCGTCGGCGGGCAGGTAGTCAAAGAGGCTGCCCATCTGCTCGTAGAGGTAGGGCATGAAGAACTCGACGCCCTCGAAGCGCTCCCCCTCCGCGATGCGGCGAATGTCCTCCGCGAACTCGGCCTGCACGGCGTCCATACAGGCGGTGCAATCCAGCGCGCGCAGCCGCTCGGCGATGGTCTCCGCGCTGCGGGGCAGCAGTGCCTCCGTAGCGGGCGGGATGGTGACGCGCTTCAGGTTCTCGATAGAGCGCTGGGAGAGGGGGTCGAAGGTGCGAATCGAGTCAATGTCGTCGCCCCACAGTTCGATGCGGACGGGCGTGGCGCGGTTGGTGGGGAAGATGTCGAGGATGCCGCCACGATGCGAGAACTGGCCCGGCTCGGAGACGATGTTCGTGCTGGTGTAGCCCATCGCGTACCAGGAGGCGAGCAGGAACTTCAGGCTGACGGTCTTGCCGACCTCGTGCGTGCGGACGTTGCGCTCGAAGAGGTCGCGCGGGAGGGTGGGGTGCAGGACGGCGCGGGCGCTGGTGATGATGACGGGCTTCGTCTCGCCGCGCGTAAGCTCCGTCAGCACGGCGAGCCGCCGCTGCACGCGGTCCACGCTCCAGGGGGCGCGCTCGTAGGGGAGCGCGCCGGGGTCGGGGTAGTTCCAGACGGAGCCGGGGTCGCTCAGGAAGAGGCGCATCTGCTCCTGGAACTGAATCGCCACCTCCGGGCGGGCGGTGAGCACGACGATGGGGCGGTCCATGCGCTGCGCCAGCGCCGCGACGACGTAGGGCCGGGCCGCGCCCAGCAGTTCCAGGCCGAGCGGCTGGTGCCCCGGCGCGTGTTGCCCGCGCTGTAGTTCCTCGCACAGTTGTTGAAAATCGGGCACGCCTTCCAGGACGGATACCAGCCCGTGCAGCGTCGGATCGGCCATTGTTTTCTCCTCCAACCCACCATCGCCAACCAACACAAAAGCCCGCGCGGGCCGCACCCGCCGGGACAAGGACCGTCAATTGTAGCCGACCGCGAGAGGAAAAACAAGTCAGATTTCCTCTTCAGTGCCAGGCTCGCAGCATACGGAACCCATGCTCCGGCACTCCACCGTAGAGATGAATAAGAGTCCAGCTACCCTTCGGTACTGCTTCTGTTATAGTAGGGGCATAGCAGCGACAAGCTCTTGAAACTATAATGTCGTCATTTTGGCCCTCATGCAGCTTCCAAAATGGCCGTCAGTGCCCTCATCAACATCCACAAGGAGCAAACAAAACATGGCAAATGCAGAACCTAACGATGCAAGCCCGCGTTGGGCAGAGGTCATCATTCATATGTGCCTGGGTGTACAGCCTGGCGAGAAGGTGCTGGTCGCCGTTGATGAGCCTCTGGCCTTTGCCCGCGACGCTCTGCTTGCCGAAGCACTGAAGGCCCAACCCAGCGAGTTGTGGAGTTGGACAATTCCCAATACGGCACGCCCAATGACGGAGTTTTCCCCTCGTCTGATAGAACTACTTAGACAGATGGATGCCGCTGTTGTACTGTGGGCCTCGGTAGACCCTGTTCAAGAGGGGTCTGTTATGGCACAGGCTATCTTTGATATTACGCACCGGAGCAGTGTGCGCCTGGCTGGTGGCGGTTTTATCAGCCAGGACATCCTGGAAAACGAGTTGAGCGCCGACTACGAGGAGATTGCCGTACTCACTAATGCACTGGCGGATTGGATGCAGGGACGTTCAACTATCCACATCACAACCGCGCTGGGAACCGACCTACAGCTCTCTGCTACGGGGCGGCGTTGGAGAGCCGATACGGGGATATTCCGAGGACCGGGATTCGGCAACTTGCCAGCAGGCGAGGTCTTTATCGCACCCATCGAAGATAGCGCAGAGGGCGTGCTGGTCGTGGATACGTCGCTACCAGGACTGATGCTCTCCGAGCCGATTCGCCTCACCTTCGAGAAGGGTAGGGTCGTCCAGATCGAGGGTGGAGAGGGAGTGGCTTATCTGGAACAACTCCTGGCGATGAGCGAGGGCCAGCCAAACGCGGAATGGTCACGGGTGATTGGTGAGCTTGGAATCGGCACGAACCCGAAGGCACGCCTGCAAGGAAATCTGATGACCGATGAGAAGGTGGCTGGAACTGTTCACGTCGCGCTAGGACGCAACGACATGTTCGGCGGCGACAACCCGGCACCCATGCACATAGATATGGTCGTGAGCCAGCCGACGCTTCGCGTTGATGGCGACCTCCTTATCGAGAACGGGCGTTACCTGCTGAATAGCTGACTTTCTATTCCAAAGGGAGAGAAGAGCCTCGACCTTAACCATTACTCACTGACGAGGGCTAGTGCCTGATTCGTTACTCGGTCGGAGATACATACCAGAGCCGCGCAACCTCTCCAGAATAGGCCGGGCGGCAGGGATGACTCCGCGTTGCTTGGCGGTGAGTACGAGGCCGAGTGTTCCTCGCACAGGAATACCCAATGCGGCGGCACAGCGCCGCGCGGCCAGATCATCTACGATAGCCTCTGTATTGGGGTAGGTGTAGGCCCAGGCAAGCACCGCCGACTCCCCGCTACCCAGACCCAGTTTTGAATCAAGGCTGGAACGGGCGGTGTCTGGACAACTACCAGCCACTCGGTTGTGGCAAGCGCCTGAACGGTGGGGTCGCTTGCGTCACGCTGTCGGATTTCTGCGGCTACAGCTTCTGGAACGACAATTTCATGCCCTGTTAGGTGTAGCAAGTCCAGGAGACCACTTTTTGATAGAAGGATGAGGGGCGAAGCGTTGATGACAGGCCGTTCAGCCACGACTCAGTTCTCGCTTTAAATCCTCGAAATCTACCACGAAAACATCTACCTGCTCACGGGCGAGGGCCATCAGGAAGTCGGTGCGGTCCAGCCCTGCAACCGTCGCTGCCTTCTCCTGTGAGATTTCCCCACGCGAATACCAATGAATAGCCGCTGCTAGTCGCAACTCGCGCGCAAACTCCTCTGGCGAGCGCCGAAGCGCCGAGAAGACCTCTTCCGGCAATTCTAATGTGATAGTCTGCATAGTACTCTCCTTTATCCTCTTTCTCATCCCCGGCTCTCCTCACGAATTTCCAACTCTACAGACGCAATTCCAGAAGGGTCAGGAAGTTCGCAGGACTTAGAATCTCGGTATCTTGATACCTCTTCACCTTTAAAAGATGAGAGTTGCCGCTAATCAGATACTCTGCCCCACCAATGGCAGCACATTCCACGAACTTATCATCATCCGGGTCATCTGGCACAACACGGAGCGCCGCTGTCACCTCGATCAACTCGGCGAAACTCCGAAAGCGTCCAATCACCTCCTCGATTTCCTGCTCGCTCAGGCGGTGCAACTTCCGCAGGCGCTCGTATCCAAAGACCCTTCGGTACTCCTCCAGAACGGGTTCGGAAACAAGAAGCGTGAATGCCTCCTCCTCCCACCTCTGCATAATCCTCGCGGGTGTGCCACGCGGTGAAAGATAGCGACTGATGATGACATTCGTATCAATGACGACTCTCATCAGTCATCGCGGGCGTCGCGCACCGCCCGTTGCGCCTCAAGCGCCACCTGCATTGCCTCCTCCTCATCGAGGTTGACCCGGTCCGAGACCTCAC
>DASVVH010000407.1:0-6180 GCA_036386615.1 Ardenticatenaceae bacterium | reverse complement strand
CGTTCAGGGCAGCCTGACATGTACCCTCCGCGAGCAACTCACTCCTCTCATTGTGCCAACGTACTTCGCCGAATTGCACACGCGGGTCATTGTTGACCCAACTGGTGTCGAATTGGAGCACATGCCCTCGGTCTTTCCGGTGCCGCGCATGGAGCGAGTGCCCGAAGAACCCATCCCCTCTCCCGTTCGCCTCCTCTCCATCCATATCCGGTTCCGCGAAAATAAGCGCCTCGTGACCGTAATCGAGGTGCTCTCCCCTGTAAACAAGCGGCCTGGTGCTGGGCGCGACGAGTACCTGGAAAAGCGCGCGAGTCTGCTAGATAGTAACGCGCACCTTATCGAGATTGACCTGCTCCGAAGGTGGCCGCGTATGCCTCTCGAAGGAGCGCTACCTGATACAGCTTACCTGATTATGGTCAGCGCGGCCTACGAGCGGCCCCACTGTGACGTGTGGCCCATTGGATTGCAGAACCCCTTACCCACAATCCCCATACCACTCCTGCGTCCTGACCCTCCGGTTCCCCTCAACATCGGCGCGGCTCTGGATACGGCCTACGAGCGCGCCCGCTACGACCTGCGTATTGACTACGGCGCTCCACCCGTACCGCAACTCTCGCCGGAAGACGAGGCGTGGCGGGCGGCCCTGCTGGCTGAACGTGCCGAGTGACGGTTCTGATTACCAGTTCCTGGCATCATCCGGCGGCACTTAGTCGGCTTCGAGCCGACTTGACCTATCAGCCTGGTGGTTCAAACTCTAGGCGCGCTGCTCCTCGTTTCCCCACATGGCACACCTTCTGCTAAGGATACTAAGGCTAGTACCATTTAGCCCTGTGACCAACCCCGGAAAGAGCACTCCATGAGCAAGCGCGTACACGTTATCGTCAACCCGGCGGCGGGCCAGGACCGCCCCATCCTCGGCATTCTGAACCGCGCCTTTCACCCGGCGGGTATAGACTGGGATATCTTCGTCACCAAGCAGGCGGGTGACGCCCGCCGCCTCGCCCGCGAGGCCGTAGAGGCCGGGGCCGATGTTGTCGCCGCCTATGGTGGCGATGGCACCATCATGGAAGTCGCCAGCGGCCTCATAGGAACTGACGTGCCGCTCGCCGTCTTCCCCGGTGGCACGGCCAACGTCATGTCAGTCGAACTCGGCATCTCCAGCGACCTCGCCGAAGCCTGCGCCCTCATCTGCGGCGACGAGAACGAGATTGTCTCCATTGACATGGGGCAGGTGGATGACAACGACACGGAGAACTTTATCCTGCGTGTCGGCATCGGGTTCGAGGCCGATATGGTCGAGGGCGCGGACCGGACCTTGAAGGACCGCGTGGGCACCCTCGCCTACATGATTGCCGCCCTTCAAGCCCTGCGAGACCCCGTTCTCAGTCGCTATCACCTCACGATTGACGGCACCGAAGTCGAGAGCGAGGGTATCTCCTGCCTCATCTGCAATTCGGGCAGCCTCGGCCAGGGCACACTCGCCCTCTCGCCTCTCATCTCGGTACGCGACGGCCTTCTCGACGTATTTATTCTTCGCAAGGCCGAACTGCCTTCCATCCTCGCCGTCGCGCGTAACGTCGTTAAGGGCGGGGAGGCCGCATGGCGCGATATGGAACACTGGCAGGGCCGCGAAATCAAGGTGGTCGCGGACCCACCCCAGGACGTACAGGCCGACGGAGAGATTTTGGGCGAGACCCCCGTCTCCGTTCGCATATTGCCCTCTGCCGTCAAGGTGCTCGTGCCCAAAACGGCCTCGGTGCTCCAGGCACCCACCGAGGGCACCCAGTCTGACCAGGAACAGCTCGCGCCCGTCAATCCTGACGAGACCGCGCCTTTCCAGGCTATCTCGCCGAGCAGCTAAAAACGCTGCCCGCCTTCAATCCATCACTCATCCGTGAATAGGATTGCCGCCCCTCTCTCGCAGTGCTAGAATGGGTTGCAACCCTGATAGATAGTGCCTCACATAAGGAGTTACACCAATGGCAGATAAGATTCGAGTCGGAATCAACGGGTTTGGCCGTATTGGCCGTCAGGTCTACAAAGCAATCTACGAGAACTACCGCGACGAGATAGACATTCAGGCCATCAATGACCTGATGGATGTCAAGACCAACGCGCACCTGCTCAAGTACGACTCCACCTACGGCCAGTTCCTGGGCGACGTGGAGGTCCGCGACAACGACATCTACGTGGATGGCGAACTGCTCAAGAGCTACGCCGAACGCGACCCCGCCAAGCTGCCTTGGGGCGACTTAGGCGTGGACATCGTCATCGAGTCTACGGGCATCTTCACCGACCGCGCGAAGGCCGCCGCCCATCTCGAAGCGGGAGCGAAGAAGGTCATCATCTCCGCCCCGGCCAAGAACGTGGACCTCACTGTCTGCCTGGGCGTCAACGAGGACGAGTACAACCCCGACGAGCACCACGTCATCTCCAACGCGAGCTGCACCACCAACTGCCTCGCGCCCGTCGCCGGGGTGCTGAACGAAGTCTTCGGCATCCGCCGCGCCCTCATGACCACCATCCACGCCTACACCAACGACCAGCGCATCCTCGACCTTGCTCACAAGGACCTGCGTCGCGCACGTTCCGCCGCCATCAACATTATTCCCACGACCACTGGCGCGGCCAAGGCCGTCTCTCTAGTCATCCCTGAACTCGAAGGCAAGTTCGATGGAATGGCCTTCCGCGTGCCCGTTCCCACCGTCTCCGTCGTGGACCTCGTGGCCGAACTGGACCGCGACACCACCGTCGAAGAGGTGAACGCCGCCTTCCGCTCCGCCTCCGAGGGCGAGGACTGGCTGGGTGTCGTTCTGGGCTTCAGCGACGAGCCGCTGGTTTCCAGCGACTACATCGGCAACCCCAACTCCTCGACGGTGGACGCCCTTTCCACCTACGTCATCGGCGGCAACCTTGTCAAGGTGGTCTCCTGGTACGACAACGAGTGGGGTTACTCCAACCGCGTCGCCGACCTCGCCTACTACATCTCCGGTCGCGGCGAGAGCAGCAACGGCAGCGCAGAGGAGACCAACGCCGTCGGCACCGCCACCGCCTCCGGCTCCTGATACCCCTTTCCTGTAACGAGAGTGCCCCGACTATCAGGTCGGGGCACTTTGCTTTCCTTGCAAGCAATTTCAACCTTTGTATTGCATATAGCTACTATCAATGTTGGCCTGGATTAACCTTTATCTCGTTTTCATGTTGGCTCTTGTTGGCTTTGCTTCACATAAGGTTGTTGTCGGCCATCGCCTTCGTCCTTCATCAGTCGTCAAAAGATGAGTTGCCAAGCTAAGGGACACTATGGTATGCTTGACGGCAGAACAGGGCCTCGAAGGACTCATGGATGATAAAGATACTGATGCAGTGGGACATTAAATCGGGGCGCGAATCGGCGTACCTCGACTTCGTGAGCCAGGAACTTACCCCTGCCCTCATGAAGCTCGGCGTCGAGCCGACCGAGGTCTGGTACACCTACTGGGGCGAAGGGCCGCAGATTCTCACCGGGCTTGCCGCCGAGAACATGGAAGTCGCCCGCAAGATGCTCAAAGACCCTGAGTGGGTGCGCCTCTACCAGCGCCTCCTCGAATACGTTATCAACTTCGAGTACAAGCTTGTCCCCGCCTCCGGGCGCTTCCAGCTATAAGCTGCTATCTCCTCGCCAACCCGCTGCTTTCCTCGCTCTACCTCCTCTAAAAGGAACTACTCTCCATCTTTTGACAAGCGACAAGAAAGTGGTTACAATAGAATCATCCTAGCGAGGAAAAAAGGTAATTATGTGTGTCCAATCGCTTACAGATTGTGACAACCGAATCGAGGTACAAAGGGCGTGAGCACCGAGGGGCTCTCACGCCCTTTTTTATTGCCCCATAAAAGCCTCTCACAGTAGAAAGGGATGCAGATAAGGCATGTTTTCAAATAAGACTCCGTTTCTATTTCCCCACAGTGCGGTGCCCTATCTTCGAGAAATGCGCGAAGAGAACAGTTGGGCGCTCCTGGTAGAGCGAATCTCCGCCCTACCCGAAATCGATGAAGACAGCCTTGCCTTTCAGCTTCTCATGATTCGCGTCTGCGGGTGCCTCCGCTGCACCAACTACAAAGCCAACCTCGGCTGCGTGACGTGCTCCCAGCGCGCCGTGCGGAACAGCAAAGCCAGCACGGGCGCGATGCTTCACTGGTTTACCAAGGCTCAAGAAGAGGTGCGTGCCTTCCTCGATACGCACGAGCCGCTTCCCATCGAGCGAGCAGCATAACGTGAACTGAATACCGGACGATCTGAGGGGGCGGCGCGAGCCGCCCTTTTGGTTTCCCCGCCCTTCCCCTACAATCTCCCGCTATGAACCGTCCCCGGCTGCGCGCCTTTGGGCTGCCCTTTCTCGCTCTGTTGCTGCTCACCATTCTGCTGACGTGGCCGACGGCCATCACCCTCGGCAGCCGCGTCGTGGACCGCCAGGACCCCCTGCTTAACGCCTGGATTATGGCGTGGGAGGCGCGGCAACTCCTGATAGACCCTCTCCACCTCTACGACACCAACATCTTCTTCCCGCTTCGTAACACCCTCGCCTTCAGCGAGGTTCTGTTGAGCACGAGCGCCCTCGTAATGCCCATTCAGTGGCTCACGAGCGATGCCCTCTTCAGCTACAACGTCGCTTTCCTGCTCTCGTTCTTCACGACGGCGCTAGGCGTCTACCTGCTGGCGCTCTACCTGACCGGGCATCGGGGCGCGGCGTTGGTCGCCGCCGTCGCCTTCACCTGGAGTCCCTACCGAATGGGCCACCTGAGCCAGCTTCAGCTTCTCGCCTTTGGCTGGCTGCCCCTCGCCCTGCTTTATCTGGACCGCCTGCTGCGCGAGCGCGGCTCGTGGCGGAAGAACGCGGCGCTCTTCGCCCTCTTCTTCCTCCTGCAAGCGCTCGCCAGCTTCTACGCCGCCCTCTTCAGTGCCATCGCCTGTGCGCTCTATGTAGCCGGGTGGCTGGTCTGGAAGCGCCGCCTGCCCCGCACTGCACTCGTGGGCGGGCTGCTCGCCGCCCTAGCCGTCGCCCTGGTGATGGTGCCTCTGTCGCTACCCTACTTCGAGGTGCAGCGCGAGCTGGGCGCGGGCTGGACACTGGAGCAGAACGAGGGGTTCAGCGCCAGCCTCCAAGCTTACGCCTACGCGCCCGAAGAGACGCCCATCTGGGGGCCGCTGACGCGCCCGCTCCGCTACGTCTACGGGCCGTGCTGCCCACCCGATACGCTCTTCCCCGGCCTCACCCTGCTCGTGCTGAGTGGCGTCGGCCTGTGGCGAGGCGGCGGGCGGCGTGGTCTGTGGCTCACTCTGGCGCTCGTGGCCTTCGTGCTCTCGCTTGGCCCCACGCTCACCATCCGTGCCTTGCAGCCGACGGGTATTCCCCTGCCCTATGGCTGGCTCTGGGAACACATCCCCGGCTTCAACGCCATCCGTGCCCCCGTTCGCTGGGCCGTGCTGGTGATGCTGGCGCTCTCGTTGCTGGCGGCCCTCGGCCTCGCGCGCTGGCGCTGGCGGTGGGCTGCGCCGTTGGCTCTCGCCCTCGTGCTCGTCGAGTTCAACGTCGCGCCGCTTGACCTCGTGACGCCGCCGGAGCCGCCCGACTCTCTAGCCTGGCTCAAGGAACAACCACCCACGCGCATCCTCGAACTGCCGCTCGTCGCGGAGCGCCCGTCCCCGCCCGTGCCGGAGGACGAGCCGCGCCGGGCCTGGGAAACCTCGCGCCTGCTGGAAGCACAATTCTTCTCGACCGAGCACTGGCACACCACACCTGACGGCTACAGTGGCTACGTTCCGGCGCGTCACGGTGATTTCGCCCGCGAGATGCAGGGCTTCCCTTCGCTGCGCTCCGTCGCGCTCCTCCAAGGGTTAGATGTTCGCTACGTCGTCATTCACGAGGATGACCTGACCCCCGAACGCGCTGCGCTGCTTCGGGTTGCCCTGCCAGGAGGCGCGCGGGAAGTAGCCCGCTACGCCGATGAGCGCATCTTGGAGCTTGCGCCCTACGACCATCCCGACCTACCGCACGAGGCCCTGCCCGTCACCAGCCTGCCGCCGGAGCAGCGTGTCGAACTGCCGCTCGTCCTGACCAGCCCGGGCGGTCCTTACGTTCCCGTCACTGGTGAGCCACTGGAAATCAGCGTTCAATGGCGACAGGGCAGAGAGACGAGAGAGGA
>DASVVH010000406.1:0-4546 GCA_036386615.1 Ardenticatenaceae bacterium | reverse complement strand
AGCCCCATGACGACGGCATTAGCTGCCGGACTTTTGGAACTGAGATTGATGGTGTAGACGCCCGTCACGCGCGCGCCTGCCTGCTCGCCGAGCCGTTCCAGCCGCGCCTTCAGTGCCTCATCATCGAGAAGCGTGAGCTTGTAGAAGAGGGGCAGGATGAGCACGGGCGCGAGTTGGCCGAGCAGCACCGTGACGAAGAGCAGGAAGAGCGCGGCCCACAGCCACCACCAGCCGGGCTGCCAGCGCAGTAGCGCGTAGATGACCTCGACGACGATGCCGCCGAAGAGGGCTGTCAGGACCAACGCCTTCACTTGGTCGGCTGCCCACTCGCCCGCGCTCTGGTTGCTCATACCGTAGCGGTGGGGCAGGCGAAAGCCGCTGAGATAGGAGAGGGGGAGCGTCAGGAGGGTGTACCCCACGAAGAGCACCGCGCCGTAGAGGGCAACGGTGAGCCAGGGGTTGCCGCCGCTCGTCCGGCTGGCCCAATCGGCCAGCCGCGCCGACGCGCCGCTCAACAGGAAGAGGAGCAGTAGGAACAGCGATAGGGCAAGCTCGGCCAGCATCCAACGGCGCGACTCGGCGCTGTAGCGCCGCGCTTCGGCCTGACGTGCCGCGTCCAGTTCGACGGGTTCTGCCATGCGTCTCTACTTCCAGTGTGGTGCGAAAGGTGGTTACGGAACGATGACGCGAATATCACAGGGGGCCGGGAAGTTGCCCGTCTGGTCTACTACCGTCAGCCGCAGGGTCCAGATGCCGGAGGGGAAGCTGCTGGCGGGCCAGGAGGCGAGAAAGCCGTCCACGACGGGCTGATGCACGATGTCCCCAATGGCGGCGAAGGAGTTGGGGTTGCCGCCCTGCCCAAATTCTACTTTGTAGAATTGGAAGCCATCAATGGAGGCGGTGCCGATGATGCTGGCGTTGCCGGTGACGGTCTGCCCGTGCGCGGGCGAGGTGATGCGGACGCCGGGCGTGTTGCAGTTGGCTGCCGGGACGGGCGGCGGCGGGGGCGAGGTCGGCGGCGGCGGTTGCGTGGGCAGCGGGGGCTGCGTGGGAATGGCCGTCGGTTCCTGCGTCGCCGTGGGTGGCGCAGGGGTGTTGGTCGGCGGCGGAGTCTGGGTGGGCTGAGATTGTCGCGGCGTGGCGGTTGGCGGCAGGGTCGGTTGCGTCCCCGGCGTGGCGGTGCGCGTGGGTGAGGTTGTCCGCGTTGGCGAGGGCGACGGTTCTTCGCCGTCGGCTGCGGGGGTCGGTGTCTCAGTGGCCGCGCCAGGCGCGAGTTCCTGAGTCGCTTCGGGGGTGGGCAGCGACTCGGTGGCGGTCAACCCGGTTGTCTCTGTGATTTCCCCGGTGGTGAGCGGGCCGGTGACGCCTGCCTCAAGGGTGAGCGTGGGGGTGAGGGTGGGGCGCACGCTGATGACGGGCGAGGTTGGTTCCGGGGTGGGGTCTCTCTGGGCGATGGTGTCGTCGCGGGCGGCCTCGGAGGGGTCGAGGAGGACGCGGTCAATGTAGAAGGTGGTGCCGACGATGGCGACGAGGATGACCAGGATGAGGAGCGAGTCGCGCAGCATGGCGCTGGCCTCTTCCCGCTCGATGGGGAAGGGGGTGTAGCGGCGCTGGCGGGCAGCCTCGCGGGCGCGGAGCAGGTAGAGGATGATGCCGAGGGCACCAACCGCGTAGAGGATGTAGCTCCAGCGGTCTATGAGGAGCAGGGCGTTGTCTAGTAGGTTCTCCATAGGTCGAATCCCGCGCCCGTCTCATGTGACTGGGCGAGAGCGGGTAAGCTGACAAAAAAGCGGCTTCCAGGGAAGCCGAGGGGCCGGGTTGCTCCCTTGCCTGAACGGGTATCCCTTGCGGGACGAGTCCGCGAGGCGGAAGGTTCTGTATTCTAGCCCTGTGCCTGCGGTGTGTCAAAGCGGTGTCGGACAGTGGATGGTAGACGGTGGACGGTAGACGGTGGACGGTGGACGGTAGACGGTGATGGAAGGATGTGTACATGCGGTCTGTATGCCGCCCACACCCCCTGTCATCCGAACGGATGCAACTCGTGGCTTGTTGCTGTCTGGCCGAAGGGCTGGATGGGCGCTTGGCATTATTAAGAGGCAGAGTTTCAAGGCGAGGCTGTGACGGCTATGGAGGAGAGAAATAGGGGCAGGATTCATGGTTGTGTAATATAATTCAAGATGACTTTAGTTTTATGCAAGATTGGGGGTTGACATATGAAAGATTTTGGGGTATCTTGAGCGCGGAGTTGAAGAAATATTGGAGGTGTGCCGAAATGCTGGATCTTCCACACGAGTGCCCGTTCTGCGAGGGGCCTATCATTGTTCAGACGTTCCACTGCCGCCAGTGTGATACCACTGTGAACGGCCACTTCTCGCCGGGAGCAAGCGGGGAGTTCGACGAGGCGAAGCTGCCGGTGTTGCGCCTCTTTGCGAAGCTCTCGCCGGAGCAGCTTCAGTTTTTGGAGGCGTTCATCCGCAACGAGGGAAAGTTGAACCGCCTTCAGGAGGATATTGGCCTGTCGTACCCGACGCTACGCTCGCGCCTGGACGACGTGGTGCGAGACCTCGGCTTCACGCCCCGCGAGGAGGAGAAGGCTAACGCGGTGGACCGGCGTCAGGTGCTGGCGGACCTGGAGGCGGGCAGGCTTTCGGCTGACGAGGCGGCGCGGCTGTTACGGGAGGCGAGGTAGGGGAGATTGACGACCAACGACCGCTAACGGCAACGGATGAACGGCAGAACGCAAAGACGCAGAGACGCAGAGACCCAGAGACGTAAGGACGCAGGGGAAGTTTAGAGAACGGCGAGACGGGTAAGCCAGGAGTGTGTGCGATGAATGCGAAGGTTCAGGCGGGTGGTAAGAAGTTCCGGCAGCCGGGCGACGTGAACGCTCTGGAGCCGCTGTTGATAATGGTAGTGTTCATTGTGGTGGTGGGGTATTCGATTATCGCGTTGAGCACGAAGAACCCCATGTGGTTCCTGCCTAATGATTTCACGGCGCGGCCCGACCACATCGAGGTGTATCACGAGGGGGAGCGGCGTATTCTCTCGCCGGGCAGCGCGGATTACGAGGCGCTGACGGCGGAGTTGAGCGAGCAAATCAGCCACATGGCGGGCTATGACGAGATTCGGATGAGTCCGCGCACGATTGAGAATGCGTTTGGGGAGTACACGACGGTGGTGATGGTGTACTCGGACCCTATCCGCATCAATACCCAGTGGTCGCTGGGCGAACCTGACCGGATTCTGATTCCCGTGACGGGCACTAATTCGGGCGAGAACAAGATTTACACGGGGACGGGCGAACGATACGGGCACGGCGGCCTTATCCTTGAGGATTTGTCGGGATTCTACGCCATCGTTCAGGAAATGGAAGGGCGGTAGGAGGACGGTGGACGAAGGACGAAGGATGCGGGCGAGGGGATTGCGGGGAGAATGGGGATGCACTTTCTAACGGATAATGTGGCACCACCGCCAAAGAAGAGGCGACAACCGAGTGGGATGGTTGGATTCATGATTGTGTGGGTGGGGCAGTTGGTGTCGCTGGTCGGGTCGGCTATGACGTGGTTCGCGCTGACGTTATGGGCCTGGCAGATTACGGGGCAGGCGACCGCGCTGGCACTGGTGACTTTTTTCTCCTTCACGCCGATGGTGCTACTCAGCCCTGTGGCGGGGGCACTGGTGGACCGCTGGAATCGCAAGCTGGTGATGATGTTGAGCGATCTGGCGGCGGGGTTGTCAACGATTGTGGTGTTCGTGCTGTACGTGACGGGGAACCTGGAAATCTGGCACCTTTACATAACAGGAGCGTTCGCGGGTGCGTTTCAGGCGTTCCAGTGGCCCGCCTACTCGGCGACGATTACGACGATGCTGCCGAAGGAGCAGTATGGCCGGGCCAACGGCATGATGTCCGTCGCCGATACGGCACCGCTCATCGTGGCCCCCCTGCTGGCGGGTACGCTGATTGGGGTTATCGGCATCGGCGGGGTGATGGCGATTGACATGATGACTTTCCTCTTCGCTATTGGCGCGCTGCTGCTGGTTCACATTCCGCAGCCCGTCGCCACCGAGGATGGAAAAGAGGCGAGTGGTTCGCTGCTTCAGGAATCGCTGTACGGCTTCAGGTACATTCGGAAGCGCCGGGGTCTTCTGGGGCTGCTGATGGCCTTCTTCGGAGCCAACCTGTTTAGTACGTTCGGCACCGCGCTTGGCCCGGCGATGGTTCTGGCGCGGACGGGGGACGACGCGCAGGTGCTGGGGGCGGTGCTGTCGGCGGGCGGGATTGGCGGGGTGGTCGGCGGGCTGGTGATGAGCGCCTGGGGCGGACCAAAGCGGCGCGTGCATGGGGTGCTGCTCGGCATCGCGCTGGAGGGGTTGCTTGGGCTGCTCTTACTCGGACTCGGCCAGTCTGCGACGTTCTGGATGGCGGGGCTGTTCCTGTGGGTCTTCATTGGGCCAATTACCGGGGGGTCGAGCAATGCTATCTGGCAGGCAAAGGTCGCGCCGGATGTGCAGGGGCGGGTCTTCGCGGCGCGGCGCATGATAGGAC
>DASVVH010000405.1:0-8479 GCA_036386615.1 Ardenticatenaceae bacterium | reverse complement strand
AGGAGGCGGCAGGATGGTAGACGCCGCGTTCGAGCCACATGCGGCCCTCGACGAGGTGGCCGCGCCCCTGCCAGAAGCGGTAAATGGAAGCCGCCGCCCGCAGGCCGCCTTCGACGCGCTCCGGCGGGGCGGGTGGGTTGGTCGCGAAGGACCATTCGAAGGCGGCGCGGAGGTTGTCAAGCTCCTGCTCCAACTGCTCCAGCCAGCCTACCTGCTGTGCGCCCTGAAGCTGTGGCGCGGCCTCGGCCACGAAGTTGGAGTAGTAGGCGAGGTAGCGGTCTCGTATCGCGTCCAGATCGCCGGAGGCATTCAGCTTTTCGAGGGCGTACTGGCGGACGAGTTCGTGCATGTCGTAGCGGCCCGACGAGACGCGGCGGAGGAGGGATTTGTCTCCGAGCGCAGCCAGCATCGGGAGCGGGGCGTCGGCTACCGTCTGCGCGGCCTCGCGGCGAAAGCCACCCCGGAAGAGGGAGAGCCGCGCCAGCGCCAGAGATTCCTCGTCGGAGAGCAGGCTCCACGAGTGGTCGAAGATGGCGCGCATGCTGCGGTGGCGCGAGGGAGTGTCGCGGGTGGAGGCGGCGAGGAAGTCTATGTTGCGCTCAATCTCCTGGGCAATCTCGGCGGCGGGGAGCACGCGCGCCCACGCCGCGGCCAGTTCGATGCCGAGGGGCATGCCCTCGACCAACTGGCAGATTCGGACGACGTGGGGCCGCTCGGCGGCGGTGAGGGCGAAGCCAGAGCGGACGCGGCGTGCGCTCTGCACGAAGAGCATGAGAGCACTGCTTTCCTCCTCGGTGGCGTCGTGGCCGTTTTGGGGGACGGGCAGCCCCTGGACCTCGAAGAGCCATTCGCCCAGCAGGTTCAGGCGCTCGCGGGAGGTGACGAGGAGCTTGACCCCCGGCGCTTCTTGCAGGATTTCGGTTAGCAGGTCCGCCCCGTCCATAAGATGCTCGAAGTTGTCGAGGAGGAGGAGCATCTGCCTGTCGCGGAGGTGGTTGAGTAGCTGGGTTTTGGGGTCCGCCGCGCCGAAGGAGGTGAGGCCGACCGCGCTGGCGATGGAGGGTACTAGCAGGTCGGCGGAGGCGAGTGAGGCGAGTGAGACGAGGGACGCGCCATTGGCGAGGGTTTCGGCCTGCTGCGCCGCTACCTGAAGGGCAAGGCGGGTTTTGCCGGTGCCGCCCGGCCCGACGAGGGTGAGCAGGCGGCACTCCGGGGAGGCGAGCAGGGCCGCTAGCTCAGCCAATTCTTCTTTTCTGCCGACGAAGAGGGTGGATTGGACGGGGAGCTTGAGCGGCTGGGAGGGCGGTTTTGCTTCGCGCGGCGGGGGTGGGGCAGGCTGAAGCGGTGCGGCCTCGGCCCGCACGAGGCGCTCGTAGGCTTCGCGGGTGGTGGGGCTGGGTTCGACGCGGAGTTCGCGGTCCAGGACGGAGACGCACATCTGGTAGACGCGCAGCACGCCCGCCCTGTCGCCGCTCCGTGCGTGCAGGCGCATGAGGTGGATGTAGGTGGCTTCTTGCAGCGGCTCGGACTGCAAGAGGCGCTGGGTGTGGCGAATCGCCGCGCGGTAGTCGCCTGCCTCCTCCAGCAGGAGGGCTAGCTGTTCGAGGCCACTGAGAAAGCTCTGGCGCAACTCCTCGCGGATGGGGAGCAGCCATTCCTCGTAACTGGAAGGGAGCAGATCGCCCTGATAGAGGGCCGTCGCGCGCTCAAGGGCGTCGCGCGCCGCCTGGGGGTTGGGAGCCTCTTTGGCCTGAATGAGTGCCTGCTGGAAGTCGGCCACATCGAGGGTGAAGGGAGCATCGTCGCGCCACTGCAAGGTCAGTCCCTCTATCCTGATGAACTCGTCGGCGTCATGGAGGGCGCGGCGCAGTTGGTGGAGGAGGTTTCGGAGGTTGGTGCGTGCCTGGGTCTCGGAGGAGTCGGGCCAGAGGAGGAAGGCGAGGTGAAGGCGGGGCTGGGGTGCCCTGCGGTGGAGGAGGAGGTAGGCCAGCAGGGATTGGATGCGCTCGGATTGCAGGGGAACGGCGGGCACGCCGTCACGGGTGATCTGGTACTCACCGAGCAGACGAATCTCTAGCACCGACTCCATTACTACCTATTTTCCAGGATGTGTGGACGAAAGACGAAGGACGAAGGCATACGGCCCGCGTGCTGTGCCCCCACTTGTCCAACCATTACTTGATTCCCGAATTAGTATCATGCGGGGTGGTCGGGGTTGTCAAGCCGGATTGGGGTGGGTCAGGATGGGAGAGCATGAGGAGGGAGGAGGGGTAGCCGGAGTGAATAGAGGTGTGGAGCCAGATTATGTGAAGCAATGCCAACAAAAGCCAACATTGGAGGGCGATAGATGTTGGCATTACTTGACATAATAGCTCCTCCTTGCATGTCAGTCGCGTAAGCCTTTGCCGTAGCCAGTCAAGAGTAAGACTGAGGGCAGACGAAGGAACAGTCACGTAGCCATGCCGGAATCTTGTTACCCACTTGATGAGGTACAGTTAGATATCTATCACAATACTGGCCTCTTTCGCTCGCCAGTACTGGCCGTTACTGGCCTATACTGGCCTAGGCCCTCCACATCACCCTTCCTTTCGCGTTTGTTCTGGCAAGGCACGTAGGCTAGAATCCGCCCTTCATGAGACGCAGATACCTTCCAACCAACCTTTCCAGAAGGCGCGGGCACCTTATCGTCGCCGCCTTCTACGCGCTTCTCGGCCTGCTGCTGTGGTGGCCCCTGCCCGCGCGCCTGCTGACCCACGTTCCGGGCAGTGAGACGTGGGCCTTCGACGAGTACACCTTCGTCTGGAACATCTGGTGGTTCCGGCACGCGCTACTGGACCTGGGCACGAATCCGCTCCACAGCGACTATCTCTTTTATCCATTAGGGATTGACCTCGTTCTTTATACCTACAACATCCTGAACGCGGCGGTGGCGCTGCCCCTGCTGGACTGGCTCGGTCCGGTGCTCGCCTCCAACCTCATCCTCGTGGGGATGACTGTGTTGAGCGGCTGGGGGACGTGGCTGCTGGTGCGCTGGCTGCTGGCGCGGACGCTGGATGTGACTGGCCCCGCCGCGCAGGCGGCGGCGTGGGGCGCTGGCGCGCTCTACGCTTTTGGAGCGTACCGCGCTGTCTACGCGGCGCTGGGCCACTACGACATGGTTTCGACGGGGTTCATCCCGCTCTTCGTGCTCTTCTTCCTCAAGACACTGTGGGGGAGCCGCCGCCCGAACAATGAGGTTCGCGCGCTCCGCTACTGGGCACCCGCGCTGCTGACGGGTGTCTTCATGGCGGGCGCGCTGCTTAATGAGATGATATTCGGCGTTTTTCTCGCCATACTGGGCCTGATTCTCATGGCGATGACGTGGCGGCGCGTGGCGCGGGGTTGGCTGGCGCGGATGCTGGTTGCGGTGCTCGTGGCAGCGGTGCTCTGGGCACCCGTCGGCGTTCCCGTCGTCCGCACGCTGCTCTCCACCGATTACGTTCTTGCGGGCTGGGGCGACGCGCTGAAGCTCTCCGCCGACCTCTTCTCCTTCGTCGCGCCGACGGCGCTGCACCCCTTGTGGGGGCCGGAATGGGTCCAGGAGTTGCGGGATGTGCAGGTGAACGCCGTCGCGCCGGGCACGAGCCGCTTCAGCGATGTGAACACTGTGTTCGTCGGCGTCTCCACGCTGCTGCTCTGCGCGCTGGCGGTTGCGCGCTTCCGGCGGGTGGTCGGCCCCTGGGCGGTGGGGCTGCTGGGCTTCGGGGTGCTGACGCTCGGCCCGCTCTTGCAGGTGGGCGGGCGATACCTGTGGAGCTTCGACAACCTGCTTCCGAACGGTCAGACGACTGCCGTTCCGCTGCCGTTCGTGCTACTGCATTATCTGCCCATCGTGCAGGGCAACCGCGCGGCCAACCGCTTCAGCGTCGTGCTGCTGCTCTGCGCGGCGGTGCTGGTGGGGTATGCGCTCTGGTGGCTGGCGCGGCTCTTCGAGGAGCGGACGCGCCGAGCGAGTGCGGGGGTGTTCGTCGCCGCCGGGCTGACGGCGCTGCTGCTCGTGGAGCAGCTTTCGCTGCCGCTTCCACTTACGGATGCGCGCCCGCCGCGCGGCTACGAGGTGATTGCCGAAGACCCGGACGACTTCGCGGTGCTGACGCTCCCGCTCGGCTGGCGCAACTCTTTCGGCGTGACGGGGTCGGAAGATACGCGGAACCAGTGGTACATGGCGGCGCACGGCAAGCGGCTCGTGCAGGGGAATATCTCGCGCGCGCCCGACGAGAAGTTTGATTACTGGGAGCGGCTGCCTGTGCTGCGCTCGCTCATCGAGATTCAGAACGACCAGGAGGTTCCAGAGGAGTGGAGGGCAGAGGACGAGGCCCGCGCCGCCGAGACGATGCGGCTGCTGGGGGTGCGATATGTGGCGGTCCACCCCGCAGTGCCCAACAAGCCGCCCTACGAGCAGAACCGCGAGCGCGCGCTGCAATACCTGCTGGACGTGGTGCCGATGGAGCAGGTCTACGAGGGGGATGATCTGCTCGTCTACCGTGTTGCCGAGCCGGATGCGGCCATGAACGAACTGGATTTTGGTGCCGATGGGAGTGGTATCTATCAGGTGGCGGGATGGAGCGAGGGCGGGCAGGAGGGGGCGGCCACGTTCAACTGGGCGATGGGCGAGGCGACGTTCCTCTTGCCCGACGCGAACGAGGATGAGCCGTTGACGATTTCGATGCAGGTACGGCCCTTCCAACTGCCGCAGACGGTGCAGCCGCTCGTCAACGAGCAGCCCACCGGGGAGCCTGTTACGCTGGAACCGGGCTGGAACGAGATTCGCTTCACCGCGCCCGCCGCCGTGCTGGATGGGCCGACGGCGCGGGTCACGCTGCGCTTCTCGCGCACGGATCGCCCGGTGGACGTGCTGCCGCCTACGCGCCTGGTGGGGAGCACTGGGGTCGAGACTCGCGCCGAGATTACGGTCAAGAGCGCGGGGCCGGGGCTGGGGGAGCTAGGCGACCTGGCGTGGATTACGGTGAATGGGGTGGATTCCAGCGCCCATCGAGCGGGAACCAACGTGACGGTTGTGGACCCGGAGACGGGCGCGGTGGAGGAGGTGCAGGGCTTTGACACGACGGCCAACGAGTTCGAGCGGGACCGCCTTCACGAGTTCATCGCGGGCATTGCGGAGGGAAAGATTGTCATCGTGGCGCTGAAAGGCCCAGCGACGAGCTTCCTCAACCTCGATACGGTTGCGGCTTTCAAGACGCTCGGCGCGGCGACGGGGCCGACGGATCACGGCGTCTCCTACGCGCTCATCGGCGTGAAGGGCGCGGCGGAAGGCACTGCGCTTGAGGCAGAGTCGAAGGAGGACTCGGTAGACCGCGCGCATCAGCCGGATGACCGCCCCCTGTCCAGCGCTGTAGATTGGGTACGCTGGGAGCCGTAGGGTGCGGAGCAGGACGGCTCTCGTCTCCATTGCGCTGTTTTTGGGCTTTTTGCTCCTCTATGGCGCGATGTCGGCACCGGGGCTGGACTGGGGCGACGCGGCGGAGGCGCAACTGGCGGCGTGGACGGCGGGATTGAGCCACCCGACGGGCTACCCGCTTTTCCTCATGCTCGGATGGGTGTGGACGCACGCGCTCGCGGTGTTCGGCGTGCCACCCACGCGGGCGATGACTCTATTCAGCGTTACGACTGGCGCGGCCACTGTCGCCTTCATGGTTCCGATGATGCGTGCAGGGTTGCGGCGCGCCAACCTGCATTTGGGCGAGGGGTGGAGCCTCGCCGCTGCCGCCGCTACCGCGCTATTCTTCGGCCTCTCTCACACGTTCTGGTCGCAGGCGCTGCTGGCCGAGGTGTACACGCTTCACGCGCTGTTCCTGGTGCTGCTGCTGTGGGGCCTCTGGTCGGAGGAGTGGGGGCCGCGCCGCTTGCCCTGGCTGGCGCTGCTCTACGGTGTGGCGCTGAGTCACCACCGGAGCGCGGTTTTGTGGCTGCCGGGGCTGCTCCTGTGGGTGTGGCTGGAACGGCGCGCGCTCTTCCCGCCTGGTGCGAACCCCACGAGACAGATTCTTGGGTGGGTGGGCCTCGTCATGCTTCCCCAGCTTGCTTACCTCTACGTGGCGTGGCGCGGCCCGGTGACGCCGTACCTGCATCAGCCGCTTGGTGATGGGCAGACGCTGAACCTGTACGACGGCAGCCTGCGCGCCTTTCTCACGCATGTCACCGGCTCGGTCTTCGCCTCGGACCTGCGTCTGGAGCAAGCGCTGGCGGAACGGCTGCGGATGGTCTACGCGCTCGCGCGGGCGAATGGGGTTGGGCTGTCTACATTTACTTTTGCTGGGCTTGGTCTGGTTGGCCTGCGCTGGTCTGACCGCCTGCTGTTGATGGGTGGTATGCTGGCGACGCTGCTTTTCGGCACGCTCTACGCCATTGGAGATGTGGAGGTGCAGTTCATCCCCGCGTGGCTGGGGTTGGCTGTCCTGTTTGGGGTCGGCACTGCCTGGTTCGCGCGGACCCTCGCTGAAAAAGCCGTATCCCCCTCTCAGCGCCGCCTCATGCTGGTGCTTCCGGTCCTGGTTCTGGCCGCGCTGGCAGTTCGCCAACTCACCAACGCCCCTCCGTCGCGGGCGACGCTTGATGAGCCGCGCCGCCTCGTCAATGAGATACTGGAGGCGAACCCGCCGCCCAATGCCATTCTCGTGACGAATGACCGGGACGAGATGGTGCCTTTCTGGTACGCGCAGTTCGCCGAGGGGCAGCGCCGCGACCTGCTGGGTCTGCTGCCCCTGATTACGCCCGCGCCGGAGCATCGCACGGTCAGTGAGCTGGTGGGGTGGGCGCTACAGTGGGGCCGCCCCGTGCTGCTGACGAAGCCGATGCCGGGGCTGGCCCTTCAATATGACCTGGAACCCTATGCCGGGCCGCTGGTCGCCGTGCGTGGGCGGGCCGCCATTCCCGGCGAGCCTGTGGCGCAGAGTGACCTCGCGCCGGAACTCTCCGTAGTGGGGTGGGAGCCGCCAGTGGCGCAGGTGACGGGGGGCAAGACCGTGACGGTGAGCGTGGGGCTTGAAGCCAACGTGCCTCTGGACCGCGACCTCTCGTTCTCGTTGCAACTTTTCGGCGAGGATGGCACGGGGGTGACGCAGCAGGATGTTTCGCCGGACCCGTCGTTCCCCTCGTCCGCGTGGCCTGTGGGGGAGCCGCTTCGGCTTGGCATTCCGGTTACGATTCCTGCTGACATAGCGAGTGGGAGTTACGAGTGGCGGTTGAGTGCCTATACTCTGGAGAATGGCTTTACGGCCTTTGGGCAGCAGGTCGTGCTGGGCCGTTCTACGCTGGAGGCCCAGCCGTGATGTGGTTCGCGCGCTGCGGCGGAAGTTACCGCTGCATTATGTGAAGCAAAGCCAACAAATGCCAACATTGAAGGGCGATAGATGTTGGCATTACTTGACATAAAGAAGTTAGTGGCAACATGTTATCCGCTCATCCCTACAAGTGTTATATAGTTACTTGTAGAGCTAGTTGTAATCGACGAGATGACACGATCCCGACGTTCTGTGAAATGTTAGACGCGGAGCAACGGAGCGGGCAGGATGCTCGCGCTCCCGTCGTTGGCTAACTACCTAACTGTACGGATACATAAGATTGGCATACAGGTTGGCCCAAGCACGAAGGGCGGGCGCAACGTGCTAACGCTCTACGATGGGCATGTTGCTGGGGGGATCCTTCACTTCGTTCAGGATGACAAGGATGTAGCTAGACCTCAATTGATGCACCAGTGTGTGTTAACCTCGTGAAGCCGTACACGTAACTCCTACTGCACCTGGAATAATCATGCTTCCACCCAGCCATGTTGCTTACACGGTTGCCGCGCTCGGCGAGATTCAGAGGCTCACGGGCCGCTTCAAGGGTGCGGATTATCGCCTCGTGGCGCTGGCTGCTGTCGCGCCGGACCTGATAGACAAGCCGCTCGCCTGGGCCTACTTCTACAAACGCTATAAAAGCGCGGTGCTCTTCGCTCACACGCTGATGGCCCACGTTGCGGTGCTGCTGCTGGTATGGCGCAGAGCGCCGCGCCTGCTCGTCTATGGGCTGGCGTTCAACGGGCACGCGCTGGCAGACCGGCTGTGGCTCTTCCACGATACGTGGTACTGGCCCTTTCGAGGCTGGCGCTTTCACGTCTGGCGGAAGCGCGGCAGCGAGCAGGACGACATCAAGCTCGCGTACTGGTACGCCTTCACGCGCCGCCCGGAATTGTGGGGTTGGGAGGTGGGTGGCTTCCTTGCCCTGCTATGGTTCGCGGCGCGGAACCGCCTGTGGGAGTGGCAGCGCCTCAAGTACCTTCTACGAACGGGACGGCTGCCGGAGCAGGAAGGAGAAGCGGCGGTTACGCTATTGGAGTAGGGGGTCTTCGGCGTGGAGGGTGTAGACGAAGCAGGTAATCTGCTCGTCGAGAGCGTGGGGATAGTGGTAGGTGAGGTGGGCGGCGGTTTCGGTTGCGAGG
>DASVVH010000404.1:0-5531 GCA_036386615.1 Ardenticatenaceae bacterium | reverse complement strand
CGGGCGGGAGAGCAGACGGGCTTCCGGGCGTTGGAGACAGGTCCTAACCTACGACGCCGGGCTTTTCTCTGCCTGATGTTACCTGCTACCTGGAGCGGGTACCTGCCGGGTGTACTGTCCGTCATCTGCCGACGTTCGTGGTGGTTTCCCAATAACATAATTGCATATGCTACGTTAATGCTTATAGTCTGTGACGCTCTGGGGACCAGAGCCACCAACACAGACGTTTCGATGATAACCTTGCTCGTAGCTGACTAGATATATGGAGAACCACGTTGGAGACACGATTCAGCCGAAGTCGAACTATCTTCCTTGCCGCGCTGATGGGGCTGGTAGCAATGCTACTAGTGATGACGCATCGTGTGCAGGCCGACGAGCCATCCGCCGAGGAAGCCACATCTCAGGAGGTAACAGGGACACTCCCCATTCAAGAGCTGCCTTCCCCGTACCTCGACCCCTCCATCCCCCCTCTTGACGAAGCTGGGGCTGAGGCCGTCGGCACACTTCAGTTCCAGCAACCACTCACGGGCGGGCGCGTGGTCCACTCATCGCCCATCTTCGCTGACGTGAACGGTGATGGGAAACAAGAAATTCTCGTCGGGACGACCGATCAACACGGCGAGTCTGGCATAGGCCGCCCGGTCACTATAGGTGCCTACGACTCTACAACGGGCCGTCCGCTCTGGGAAACGCGCGTAGACTCTCCTATCAACGGAAGTCCAGGGGTCGCCAATCTTAATGGTCAGGGTGACCTGGAAGTCGTGGTCCCAGTCGGCGGCTCAACCTACAACAACCAACACTACATCGGCGGTGTCTACGCTTATAATGCCCGCACAGGTGCTCTCCTCTGGAAATGGTTCGCGGAAGATGACCATCCCAACGAGACGGGCGACGGGTATCCCGACGGCGTCTTTGCCACGCCCGCCATCGGCGATGTGGATAAAGACGGAGATATGGAAATCGCCTTTGGCGCGTGGGACCGCAACATCTACATGCTTGACCACAGAGGGCAGCAGGTCTGGAGGTTCCACAACGCCGATACCGTCTTCTCGTCGGCGGCGATGGCGGACCTGAACGGCGATGGTGACCTGGAAATCATCACAGGGGCTGACATCAGCGGGCAGAACGCTGGGGGCTACTTCTATGCCTTCAATCCCAATGGCACCGTTCTTTTCCGCAACCACGTTCCGGGGGCCATCTACTCCTCGCCTGCCGTTGGTGATATGGACAACGACGGCGACCTGGAAATCGTTGTCGGCTCGAACAAGAGCACCCAGAATCCCAGTGACCCGCGCGGTCGCATCTATGCTTGGGATCATACGGGCGCGTTGCTGCCTGGCTGGCCTGTCCTGACGGGCGCGGGGCAGGGCATCAGTTCGCCTGCGCTGGGCGACATTGACGGCAACGGAGACCTGGAGATTTTCGTTGGAGCCGAGGACGGCAAGCTCTACGGACTTCATCACAATGGAAGCAACATAAGCGGCTGGCCCGCCGCCCGCACCTTCCCCTATTTCGTCTGGTCGTCGCCCACTGTAGCGGATTATGATGGGGATAACCAACTCGAAGTGTTCGTCGCGCACGGCTTCAGCGTATATGCCATTAACGCGCGCGGTGTAATCGAGAGCGAATGGAACTCCAACTACACCATCGTTGGCTCCCCCGCCATAGGCGACCCGGACCAGGATGGAAAGGTGGAGGTCGTGATTGGTGGCTCCCATATCAACGACGCGACACATGGCTACCTCTACGCCTGGGAGACGGGTTCCGCGAGTGGTGCCGGATTCCCCTGGCCGATGTTCCAGCAGAATGCCCAGCACACGAGCCTGTACCCCATGCCGAGCGTGGCTGTTCCATTTACCGGGCCATTTACGGTGATGTACCAGGAGGGCAGCAGCACTCAGAGCACCACATTCTATCTGGAAAATAACGGCAGCGTCCCCTTTACCTGGACGGCTGATGGGACGCATCGGCGAGTCACCGTGACGCCAGCTTCTGGTACCATTCAGCCCGGCCAGAGAACGCTGGTTCGCGTATCCATCAGCGCGGCGGACTTGGCTGCGGGAAGCTATCCTCTGGGTGAGATTGTCATCACCTTCAGTGGTGGGGGTGAGCAGTTGGACCCCATCCGCGTTCCGGTAAGAGTGGTGGTGGGAGATATTAGTCGTCTCCATCTTCCCCTGGTGGGGAGGTAGCCGTCGCCCCTCTCAGTTCATCGGAGTAAGACCAGGAGTTGCCACCGCGCGGTGGCAACTCCTTTTCGTCTCCTTGTGAGACGTGTTACAATCGTCCATGACTTCCTCGTAGTTCCCTGGTCGGCAGTGTGGCCGACCCGTGAAAGGATGACCCTTCGTGCTCCAACCGCTACGCGATTCCGTCGCGGCGCTTTCACCTGCTCTCCAGCAGATAGAACAGCCGATACGCGATAACTTCTGGAACGTGCCGGAAGCCGCCAAAATCGCTCTCTACGTCGGTATGGCGATGGCGACCCTGGCCCTCGCCTACGGCCTCTTCCGTCGCATGAGCCTCTATTTCCAGGGGAGGCCCCTCAACCGCCTGGACCACCTGCCGGAGCGCGTAGGCCGCTTCTTCGTCTACGTCCTCGGCCAGCTTCGCATCGCCCGCCAGAGCTACGGCGGCTTCATGCACCTCTTCCTCTTCTGGTCCTTCCTGGTGCTCTTCATGGGCACCACGCTCGCTACCGTAGACGCCGACTTCATGGAGCCGTTCGGCCTGCGCCTGCTCAAGGAGCAGTTCTACCTCTTCTACGAGTTCACCCTTGACATCTTCGGCCTGCTCTTCCTCCTCGGCCTCGGCATGGGCTGGTACCGCCGCTACGTGCGCGGCTCCGTCAAACTCTCCTATGATTGGGGCTGGGCCTTCACGCTCGGCGTCCTCTTCCTGATTAACCTGACAGGCTTCATCGTCGAGGGCTTCCGGCTGGCCGTCGTGCAGCCCTGGTGGCAGATGTACTCGCCCGTCGGCTGGCTGACCGGGCAACTCTTCCTCGCCCTCGGCATGACGGAGGGCGCGATGCGCGGCACGCACCTCTTCATGTGGATTTTCCACTTCGGCCTCGTCGGCATCTTCATTGGGGCCATTCCGTACACGCCGCTCATGCACATCCTCACCAGCCCGCTCAACATCATCTTCAGCCGCATCGAGTCTCGCCCTCCCCTCGAACGGACCCTCAATCCCATCCCGAACATCGAGGAGCAGGAGGTGTGGGGCGTGGGCAAGCTCTCTGACTTCACCTGGAAGCAACTGCTCGACTTCGACGCCTGCACCGAATGTGGCCGCTGTCAGGTCGCCTGCCCCGCCTGGAACGCGGGAACCGCGCTCAACCCCAAGCACTTCGTGCTGGACCTCCGCAACCGGATGCTGGCCGAGGGCGGCCTGCCCTACTCGCAGATTGGCGGCTTCGAGGATGGCTACAACGCGTCGGCGGGGCTGGGCCTGCCCCTCGTGGGCGGCGTCATCAAGGACGAGACGCTGTGGGCCTGCACCACCTGCCACGCCTGCGTCTATGAGTGCCCGGTCTTCATCGAGCACGTCCCCTCAATTATGGATATGCGCCGCCACCTCGTCATGACCGAGGGGCGGATGCCCGACACCACCGCGCAGACGCTCAGGAACATCGAGCGCGCGGGCAACCCCTGGGGCTACCCGGCCCGTTCCCGCATGGATTGGGCCGAGGGGCTGGACGTGCCCGTGCTCGAAGAGGGGCAGGAGGTGGACTATCTCTACTGGATTGGCTGCGCCACCTCGTTCGACCCGCGCAACCAGCGCATCGCCCGCTCCGTCGTGCAACTGCTGAACCGCGCGGGCGTCAGCTACGCCATTCTGGGTCAGGAGGAGAGCTGCAACGGCGACCCCGCCCGCCGCCTGGGCAACGAGTACCTCTATCAGACGCTGGTGGAAGGGACCATCGAGAACCTGAGCCAGCGCCGCTTCCAGAAAATCATCACCAACTGCCCTCACTGTTTCCACCAGTTCGGCAACGAGTACAAAGCCTTCGGGGGCGACTACGAGGTCATCCACCACACGGAGTTGCTGGACGAACTCGTCAAGGCGGGCGACCTGAAACCGAAAGTGGCCGTCAACGAGGAGATTACCTACCACGACCCCTGCTACCTGGGCCGCTACAACGATGTGTACGACGCTCCGCGCGAGCTTCTGGCCTCCATTCCGGGCGTGACGCTCAAGGAGATGCCGCGCAGCCGCGAGAAGTCCTTCTGCTGTGGCGCGGGCGGTGGCAACATCTTCAACGAGATTCACGGCAACAAGCGCATCAACGAGATTCGCTGGCAGGAGGCGCAGAGCACGGGCGCGGATACCGTCGCCGCCGCCTGCCCCTTCTGTGTCATCATGTTCGACTCCGCCGCCAGTGGCGCGGAGGACGGCTCGAACCCCGGCCTGCAAGACGTGTCCGAACTTCTCCTCCGCTCGCTTGGAGAGGAGCAAGCCGAGGCTTGACCAGAGAGACACGTCACAAGGCCAGTAAAGGCCAGTAAAGGCCAGTACTGGCGAACAGAAAAGGCCAGTATGGTGGTAAGTGGTTTGCAAGTGGCTAGGAATGTATCTGACAAAACTAGCGACTTTGACACAGTGATGATGTTCTAACTGTCTTTCTTGCAGCCTGTGTTATAATCTCGCCAGCTTTTACAACTCGCGTTCGCGCTAGAACTGGAATACTGTGAAGCAGGTTATCGGCGTTCGCTTTCAAGAAGCGGGCAAAATCTATCACTTCCTGAATACCGCCGCCCCAGACCTCAACGCGGGCGATTTCGTCGTTGTGGAGACCAGTCGGGGCGTCGAGATGGGTTGGACCGCCACGATTCGCGGCGAGGCTGACCGCTCCGACGAGCACTCCCTCAAGCCCATCCGCCGCAAGGCTACCACGCAGGACCTTCTGCTGCGGGAGCGCTACCGCCAGCTTGAAAAGGACGTGCTCAAGCAGGCGCGCATGGCCGCTGTCGAGCAGGGCATCCGTATGAAGTTCGCAAAGGCGGAATACGCCTTTGACGGCAGCCGCCTTACCTTCTACTACGGCTCGGAGGGCGAGGTCGAATTGAACCGCCTCCAGCGTGAGTTGGGGCGACGGCTCGACACCCGCGTCGAGTTCCGGCAGGTTGGCCCGCGCGATGTTGCCAAGATGATGGGCGGCTCCGGGGCCTGCGGCCTCTCTGTGCGCTGCTGCTCTGCCTTCCTCACCGACTTCCAGCCCATCTCGATCCGCATGGCGAAGGCGCAGGACCTGCCCCTCGTGCCTACGGAAATCGCGGGCATGTGTGGCCGCCTGCGCTGCTGCCTCGCCTACGAGTACGAGTTCTACAAGGACGCGCGCAAGGGGCTTCCCAAACTCGGCAAGTGGATACAGGGGCAGGAGGTTTCGGGGAAGGTAGTTGACCGCAACATTCCCAAGCAGACCGTCACCATCCAGACCGAGGCGGGCGTTCGCATGGAGCTTCCCGTCAAAGACCTCTGGGTGGGCGAGGGCGGGCAGCCACCTGTTCAGGGCGGCTCCTGCGGCA
>DASVVH010000403.1:0-5144 GCA_036386615.1 Ardenticatenaceae bacterium | reverse complement strand
CATGGTTCCTTTGAGGAAGCCAGCGTTGTCGTTCAGGATGAAGAAGAGCCAGAAGGGAATGACTATCCAGCCGACCAGCGAGGAGACGAAGTTGCGAACCGCGCCGACAGCCTGAAGGGTGCCGCCGAGAATGGGGTCGAGCACGACCATCGGGTCAAAGCCCTGTAGATTCCGCTCAAAGCGCTGCTGAAGGGCGGGCGGAATGACATCCCGGTATTCGGCCAGCCCCTGGTCAGCGAGAAGGCGCGCCTCCTCGTAGAGGTCGGGCAGGTTCTCATAGAGGGATTGCACCTGACCGATGATTGGCGGAACAATGGTGAGCAGCGAGGCGACGAAGAGAGCAAGGCCGAAGAGGTAGACCAGCACGATGGCGACGGGCCGGGCAAGGTTGCGCTCCTTGATGGCGCGCGGCATGGTCTTCTGGACCATGTTCACGAACGGAACGAGCAGGTAGGCGATGACGAGGCCGAAGAGGAAGGGTGTGATGGCACCGCGCGCCTGCCATATCAGGTAGGCAGCGAGCAGGAAGACTATGAAGAAGAGTATCAGCCTGGGCCGACGGAGATAGGCGGGCATGTTCATTTGCCTCGATAACGGAGAGAATGGCTGAACTAGTTATAGCGGCATCAGCAGAGAGAGTAAAGCAAGGCCAGAGCCAGCGCGCTCATAGGTTGAATACGAAGCGCGGAAGTCGGAAAGCGGAATGAGACGCTAGCGAATGGCGCGCTGGTATTTGACGAGGTATTCGACATGGATGGTCCAGTCGCGGGCGGTGAGGTCGCCGAGGCCCATGCCATGTACGCGGTCACTGGGAAGGCCGTTGACTTGCAGGGAATACGCCTGCCCGGCGGCGTACATGGGGAAATTGGCCCCATATTCGGGGAAGGGTTTGTTCTCGATGGTGAGTTGCTGGCTGCCACCGCCCCAGGAGACGGTGAGCGGCTGCCCCACGATGCGCTCGCCCTGCTCGTCCGACACGTCAACGAAGATGGAGTGCCGCCCGCCGGACTGGCTCTCGTCGTGCCAGATAATCTCGACGACGCGCCAGTAGGGTTCGCCGGGCGCGACGCTGGCAGGCTCGATGGTGACGCCGAGCGCGCTCAGGCGTGAATCGAGGCTGCGGGGAGCTTCGGCGGCAGCGACGGGCGCAGTGGTCGGCTCGGCAGTGGGCTGGGCCGCCGTTGTGGATTCTGCCGTTGGCTGTGCCGCTGTGGTGGGTTCGGAGGTCGCGGCGGGCGGCACGGGCGGGGTGCTGCTGGGGAGCGCCACCGTCGGGGGCAGGGCAGGCGGGCCAGAAGCAACGGGCGGCGCATCCTCCTGGGCCACTGGCACGGGCGTGCGGGTCGGCGGCGCGGCAATCGTGGGTGGCAGCAGTGGCAGGAGTGTGTTCGTCGGCTCCGGGTCGGGCGTTTCGGTGGGAACGGTGGTCTCCGTCGAGGTCGCGCTAGGTGGGGGCGCGTAGGCAATCGCCATCTGCGTCATGGTCGGAGGCGCGGGGGGTCGCCGGGTCGGCTCCAAGGTTTGGGTTGGAGCCAGCGTCCGGGTGGGTTGGAGTGTCGCGCTCGGCGGGATGGAGCGGGTGGGTTCGGGCGTGTTGGTCGGCGGCACGGCATCAGGTTGAGAGAGTAACGCGGCGGTCCCACGCTCCGGCAGCGGGGTTGCCAGAGGGGTGGGCGTGTTCGGCGGGCCGCCGGGAAGGATGGCGGCGAGGAAGGAAGAGTTGTTGCCGCCCGCCGCGTTGAGCCTCAGAGCGGGGAGGAGGACGCCGACGAGCAGGAGAAGTGGCACGAGGACCAACGCGATTCGCGCCAATGAGCGGCGGCGGACGGGCGACGGGGCCAGGTGCGGCACTGCCGTCGCTGTTGGTGCCACCGGGGCAGGGAGGCTGCCGCGCGCACTGGCGGCTTCGAGGCGGGAGTCTAGGGCGCGGCTGAGAAGCAGCGAGATGGTGGGATATTTATCCACCACCTCCACAAAGTCGTCGCGGTCGAGCACGAGGAGGTCTGTCGGGGCGATAGCCTGGGCGGTGACGTTGTGAGGGTTGCCCGTCAGCAGGGCCATCTCGCCCAGGAAGCTGCCTTCCGGCACCATGTCAAGAATGCCCTGCTGGCTGGAGAGTGTGACCTGCCCGCGCTCGACGAGGTAGAGGCCCGCGCCCGCGTCGCCCTCACGGAAGAGAATCTCGTTAGGGGCGAGGGAGGTAGGGCGCATGCGGCGGGCAACATCCGCCTGCTCGTCAGGGGCCAGGGTGGAGAAAAGAGGAAAGGCGGCGAGCGAGAGGCTATCGCCCTCCTGCTCGTCGTCCGCCGGGGTGCCGCGACTGAGCATGCCGACGAGGATGCGCGTGGCGTTGTGGGTGAGTTCGGGGTAGCGCATGGCGAGGGCGTCAAAGTCGCGCTTCGCCAGCACCCAGAGGTTGGCGACGCGGGCGGCACGCGCGGTAAGGTCGCGCGGCCTGCCGAGCAGCAGGGCCATCTCACCAAAATAGTCGCCGCTCTCTTTGCGCTCGACGGTCTCGGAGCCGTCCATGAGCTTGACCGCGCCCCGGTCCACCAGATAGAGGGCGTCGCCAGCCTCGCCCATGCTGTAGATGACCTCGTTGGCCGCCGCGTGGCGAAGGGCGAGACAGCCGACAAGCGCTTCCAGCACCTCGTCGGAGAGGCTGCCAAAGAGAGGTACGTTGCGAAGGGCCTGCTCCGCCGCGCCACGATCAACGGGAGTGAGGAGATGGTTGCTGACGCGGACGGGGAAGGCGTAGCGCAGGGAGGGGTAGGCGACGAGGAGGTCTACCAGCGCGTCACGGGTGAGCCACCACGCTTCCAGCGGACCCTCCGCGAAGGCTGTCACCTCGTGCGGACGGTCGAGGAGCAGGTCCATCTCGCCGAGAAGGCTGCCCGGCTCGAAGGTTCCGAGGGGCTGCTCCTGCCCCCCCTCGCGGGTGGTGAGGCGGACGGTGCCGGATTTGAGGAGGAAGATAGCCTGGGGAGGGCTGCCCTGGCTGAAGAGGGTATCGCCCGCCTTGAAGCGCACGAGGGTGAAACGGTCGGTAAGGGCCTGCCGCTCCTCTCTCGAAAGAGCGACAAAGAGCGGGGCCTTGTCCAGATACCGTCTCTTCACTACAACCTCCGACCAGCCGACGCCTGAGGTTCAGACTCCAGGCTGGTAGCTCAAGTCGGCTCAAAGCCGACTGCTCACGACAACAGGCGCATACCGGGAGTAAAAGGGTGCTGCCCACGCGAAGGAGCACCGGGAAAGCGCAGAATCCACGAGCGAAGGAGCGGCCCGCCAGCACCCGGCAGTTCGGGCGAACCGTTGCTCGTGCCCTGATTGTTTGATACAATGCGCCTACCCGCCGCGCCCGGAAGCAGTTACCTATGCGCGAGGGGTCTGGCTAGTATAGAAAAAAGGAAGCCGCCCGTCAAAAGAGCCGGGTGGTTCATCCCCTTGAGCCACCCTCCCCCACTTTATGCTTTTGCTCCTACTGTTCCTGTTCCTGATGCTGGCCGGGTTCCTCTACCCGGCCACTCTTCGCGCGCAGGAGGACGGAGAGGGGCCGGACGACGACACACTGGCCCGGCAGGCGCAGAAGGGGGACCGTAACGCCTTCAATCGCCTCGTGGGGCGACACCAGACGCTGATGTACAACATTGCCTATCGGGTGATGGGCGACAGTGACCGCGCCGCCGACGCCACGCAGGACGCTTTTGTCTCGGCCTACAAGAAGCTGGACCAGTACACGGGCGGCAATTTTCGCGCGTGGATGGCGCGCATCGTGAAGAACCAGTGTTACGACCTGTTGCGCTACGAGGGCCGCCGCCCCGCCGCCTCGCTGGAGGCGCTGATGCTCAACACGGGCGACCCCACGCCCGATATGTCCCAGCAGGCACCGGAGCGCCCCGACGAGGCGGCGCTTCAGGCGGAGGTGGCCGGGTGGCTCCAGAAGGTTATCCTGCAACTGCCTGTTGACCAGCGCATGACGCTGGTGATGGCGGACGTTCACGGCTATTCCTACGAGGAGATTGCCCTGACGATGGAGGTGGAGTTGGGCACCGTGAAGAGCCGCTTGGCGCGGGCGCGGCGCAAGGTGCGTGAGTTGCTTCAGACGCACTCGGAACTTTTGCCCGCCCAATATCGTTTGTAGAGTAGCAACGACCGACGACTGACGACCAACGACCGACGACCGCTAACGGATTACGGTATAACGCAAGGGCGCACCAACGGTAGGCGCTTTAGGCGAAGGCGCAAGGACGCAAAGGGCTTCATTCGAGAGAACAACGCGAGTCGTTATCCCGTATCTCGCATCCTGTATCTCGCATCCCGTATCCCGTATCTCCTAGAATTTTGACATGATGAACGCACACCTAGACCCGGACCTGCTCTCGGCGTACCTCGATGACGAGGTGACGCCGGACGAGCATGCCCGCGTGTCGGAGCACCTGACGGGGTGCGAGGCGTGCCGGAGCGAGTTGGAGGGGCTGCGGTTCACGGTGTCGCTGCTGCAACGGCTGCCCGTCGAGCCGCCGCCGCGCACGTTCTACGTGACGGAGGCAATGATTACGCCGGAAGCACGCCCCGCGTGGTGGCAGCGATGGCGCAACCCGCTCGTCAGTTCGTTGGGGGCAGTGGCGGCGCTGCTGCTCTTTGTGCTGCTGGTGCAGGTTCCGCGCATGGGCGGCAACACACAGAGCGCCGCCACGACAGCGCAGGAAGCGGCCCCTCTGGCTATGGGAGCCGAGACCCCGGCTGAAGAAACGGGGGCAACCGAGACGGCACGCGACGACGCACAGACGAACGAAGCCGCAGCAGGCGACGAGGAACAGGCCGCCGATGAAGCGACGATGAGCCAGGCCGAGGAGGCCCCTGCTGAAGAAGCCCCTGCTGAAGAGGAGCCAGCAGCCGAGCCGCCAGAGATTGCTGCGGCTCCGCAAGAGGAGGGCGAGGAAGCAGCAGGAGATACCGCCGCAAGCTCCGCTATAGAGGCTACCGAGGAGCCAGAGGTGCAGGAGGGAGCCGCAGCCGAGGAGCCTGCGGAGGAGTCTGTAGAGGAAGATCCCATAGAGGAACCTGCGGAGGAAGAACCTGCGGAGGAGGCCGCCGAAGCTACCACTGCTGGCGAGGAAGGAGCGGAGGAAGGAGCGGCAGAG
>DASVVH010000402.1:0-5035 GCA_036386615.1 Ardenticatenaceae bacterium | reverse complement strand
CTGAGCCTCGGTCGTCTTCGGCAGCACGGTGTATGACTTGATTATCCTCAATGCATACGCTTTTGTGCGCTGCCTCAAGTCTTTGCTCATTTCGTTGCCCTCCGTCCTCATCCTTCTGTCCTCATCCTTCCGTCCTTCGGCTACACCTTTGGTGCCAGGTGGTGCTTGTCAGGGTTCCGGTCCCAGATGAGCCGCAACCCCCGCACCATCAGGTCGTGGTCCACAGCCGTGAAGATAGTCGTGTGCGGCGCAAGGCGGTCAGCGAGGCCACCCGTTGCGACGATGGGGCACGGCTGCCCTAGGAACTCCCGCACGCGCGCGCCCAGCCCCTCGACAAGGCTGACGTAGCCCCACATCAACCCACTCTGCATCCCCTCGATGGTTGTCTGCCCCACAATCTGCGGCGGGAACTCCAACTCCACGTTGAACAACAGCGCGGCCCGTTGCGAGAGCGCCCACAGTGAGGTCTCCAACCCCGGCGCGATGATACCGCCGATGTACGCCCCCTCCCCGTTCATGATGTCGAAGGTCGTTGCCGTGCCGAAGTCTATCACAACCACGGGCGCGCCATACCGCTCGATGGCCGCGACCGCACCGACCAGACGGTCCGCGCCAATCTCCTTCGGGCGCGGGTAGTCAATCGCCATGCCCAGATTCACCACGCCGGAAACGATGAGCGGCTCGACCTCCAGGTGCTTGCGGGTCATGGCGCGGATGGAGTCGGTGACGGGCGGCACAACCGAGGCGATGATGCAGCCATCTAGCTGGCCCAGCGTCAGGTTGCCGAGGGCGAGGAAGCGTTCGAGGTGGACGGCCCATTCGTCGGGAGTGCGTTCGCGATCCGTCGAGGCGCGCCAGTCGCCCTTCAGTTGAGCGCCATCGTAGACACCAAACTTGACGTGGGTGTTGCCAACATCCACCGTGAGAAGCATGGAGACCTCGGTATACGAGATGTGAGAGGTAGCAGGCGCGCTAGAGGTGCGTGCTCCCTGGATTGCCGGTCCAGGGCTCGACGACGATGACACCCTCCTGGACACGCGCGACTTCGGGACGTTGCTGGGGCTGCGCGCGAAAACGGAACCGTCTGCGCCCTCCATTTTCGCGCTCTTCTGGGGAGATAGCAATGTGGTTGCCGATGCGAAGCTGCGTTGGAGCAAGCTTCAGCGCGCAGACAATGGCCGTGTCGTCGCCGAAAGCGCCCGCCTGAACGACGCCCCGCAGGGTGCCCCAGACAGCAACGTCGCCGCCAGCAATCACCTCCGCGCCGGGGTTCACGTCGCCCAGAATGACGACGGCCCCAGGATGGCGCACGGCCTGCCCGCCACGCAGCGTTCGCCGCACCAGTACGGCCTCGATGCCCTCCTCGCGCGCCTCGTCAGCAGGTTCACTATAGGTGTTGTGGTCCTGCTGGACGACAAAGGGTAGTTCGATGTCCAGCGCAATGGCGACGGCACGGGTGCCCTCGTCAGTAGCACGCAAGGCGACGAGGTCCACGGTCCATTCCGAGAGGAGGTCGCGCAGGCTCTGCAACTCCTCCGTGCCAACAGGAAGCGCCCCCACATCCAACGTGACCCGCGCGCCCTTGAAGAAGGCTCCTGCCTGCTCCAGGTGCGCGCGGAGCGCTGCAATCGCCTCCGGCGTCTGCCCGGTATCAGGTAGCGTGACGATTAAGCCGTCGCGGTCCCCCTTGACTCCAATCGCACTCATGGAGCCTCCTGGAAGAGGAGCCTGTAACGCTGTTGCGGCGCGACGGGAATCGTGACAGAGGGTGAACCGGGCAGGTTCGGGACACGAACGTACCAGGTCGGGGCCTCGTTCGGGTCAAGCGTCTCGAACTGGAAGGTTCCATCTGGCCCCGTGTTGACTATCTCGATGGGCACACCGCCGCGACTGAGCGTGACGGTCACGTCCACCATCGGCGTGCCGTCCCGGTTCAACACCTGCCCCGCCACGCTGGACACTGCCGCCTCCTGCGGCTCACTGCCCTGCAATGTCCCGATATACTGGCCGCTCGGAATGGAGGCCGGAGTCTCTTCGACAACCTGCGTCGGCACTGGCTCGGCGGGTGGCGCGGTGGGGCGCTGCTCACGCGTGAAGTAGTAGTCAATAATCTTGCGCGCGATGGGCGCGGCAATCTCGGAACCCTGGATGATGTACTCCTCGTTACCATTAACAAAAACCACGAGAGCGATTTCAGGATTCTCGTAAGGCGCAAAGGCGCTGAACCATGCGTGGGTCAACTGGTTACCATCCGCGTCGAGCTTGCAGACCCAGGTGCCATCCTCGCGCTGGTAGGAGGGGCAATACTCCGCGGTGCCCGTCTTGCCTGCAACGTGGACCGGAGCGCCCTCGAAGACGAGGCGGGCCGTGCCGTCGTCCCACGCCGCTGCGCCGCGCATCCCCTCTGCCACGACGGCCAGGTGCTCCGGCGCGACGCTGACGTGCCGCAATTCTCTCGGCTCGAAGGATTGCACAACGTTACCCTCGGCGTCCTGTATCTGGTAGATGAGTTGCGGCTCGTAGATGGTGCCACCGTTGGCGACGGCAGTCGTGGCATTCAGGATTTGCAGGGGCGTCACGAGCACGTCACCCTGTCCGATGCTCATATTGTAGGTATCGCCTGTTGTCCATCGCTCCTGCTTCACGAGGCGCTTCCACTGCTGGTCCGGTACGTGGCCGACAGCCTCTCCCGGCAGGCGGATGCGGGTGGGCTGGCCCAGCCCGAAGGCCCTGGCCCACTTCGCAAGCGCATCAATACCCAGGCCGCCAAACTGGTCCGGCTTCCAGCCGCCACCGACCTTATAGAAGAAAACGTCACAGGAGTGGGCGATGGCGTCTACTACGTTCTCCTGCTCGTGTCCCCTTTCCAGCCAGCAGACAAACTCCTGAGCGAGTTCCATCGCCAGTTGAGGATTATCCGGTATATCCTCGCGCGGGAGCTTGATGACGCCGGGATCCTCAAGAGCCGTATCGCGCGTGATAATTCCATCTGCAAGCGCCCCCGCCGCTGGAATAATCTTGAAGATTGAGCCGGGCGGGTACATGCCACTGATGGCACGATTGAAGAGAGGCTTCAGTGGATCCTCGTTGAACTGGCGATAGACTTCCGGGTCAATCGCGCCGACGAACTCGTTATTGTCGTAGGTTGGCAGGGAAACCATCGCCAGAATCTCGCCAGTGTTCGGGTTCATGACGATGGCAACGCCCTCCTCACTGCCGACGCCATTTAGCCCCTCCTGTAGAGCGTCGGTTACGACCTGCTGCAACTCTGTGTCAATCGTCATGAAGAGGTTGTGCCCCGGCCTGGGTGGATTCTCGGAAAGGAGGCGAACCCGCTGCCCAATGACGTTCTCTTCAATTAGACGGTCCCCTTTAACCCCACGCAACTCGTCCTCGTAACCCCATTCCAGCCCGGACATCCCCACGCGGTCATCCGATTCATACGGGTTAGTCGTGAAGCGCGTCTGGCGGTTCAGGATGTCCTGGGTGATGGGATGCTCATACCCGATGAGGTGCGAGAACAAAGGCCCGTACAGATACTCGCGCTGGGACGTAGACTCGACGGAGAGGCCCGGTAAGCCAACGTGATTCTCCATAGTCATAAAGGCAAGCTCTGTCGGCAGGTTCTCTTCAATGAGCACGGGACGATAGGGAGCCGTGACCAGCGCCTCGCTGTAGCAGTGGATGATTTCGTCGGCCTGGCAAAGTTTATCAATGTCTTCCGAAAGCATCCGCCCCGTCGCGGAGCGAAGCGCCTGCCGCAGATCGGCAACCACGTCACCGCGCGGGAACGGCTTGCCCAATGCGTAAGTAATGGCACGTAGCCGCGTGGCAGCCAATTCCCATTTCTCATCGGGCCACAACTGCCAGGGGCCATCCACGACCTGCGCGGGAATGAGCGTCGCCTGGAAGCTGGGACGGTTTCGCACCAGAATCCGTCCCTCACGGTCGTAGATGACGCCGCGCGGCGCGTCAACCGTTTGTAAACGGAGACTATTTTCCGCCGCCAGCCGCCGATAATCCGTGTTGTCCCCTAGCTGGATACTCCACAGCTTGACGGCCAACACGGCAAAGGCCAGCACCACTACTAGCTGAAAGAGAAACAGCCTCTGTTGAACGAGTCCTCTGGTCATAAACTCTCGGATACGAGATGCGGGATGCGAGATATGGGATACGGGATGTGAGATAACGGCTTACGGCGTTCTCGATAAAATCCCTTTGCGTCCTTGCGTCCTTGCGTCTTTGCGTTATGCCGTTCATCCGTTAGCGGTCGTTGGTCGTCGGTCCTCTACGTCCACTCTATCTCTCGCGCACCCACAATGAGACTGATGCGCCGCATGGCTGGAAAGACGGCAAAAGTCAGCAGGGCGTCAAAGATGGCGGCGGGCAGCAGAGCAACCCAAGCGTGCCCCCACGCCAGTTGCCAGCCCAGCGTCTCCATCATCACCATCGTGATCACCTGACAGAGCAGCGAGGCCAGAAAAACGACGCCGACGGGCAACAGAATCGTTGGTCGAAAGATAGTCGCCTCAATGAAACCCATTGCGAACGCCGTCACGAGTAGGGCAATCGTAAAGACACCAAACGGCGCACTGGAGAGTAGGTCCAGTACCAGGCCGCCTACCATCGCCCACGCCAACCCTGCGCGCCCGCCACGCAGCAGGCTCCAACAAACGACAACCACCAGTACCAGATTGGCATGGACGCCAAAGACGTTTATCTGCGACAGGGTTGCGCTCTGAATGATGCCTGCCAGAACCACGATTCCTATCCAGGGCGTCACGGAGTTTCAGCCTCGGCTTCTACTTCTATCGTTGCCCGGAACGAGCGTACAACGAAGACCGATTCCAACTGTGCAAATTCAATCGTGGAGCGGATGGTCGCCTCCTGCCAGGGCTGTACATCGTTGCGGTTTACCGACTCCACGACGCCGACCACCAACCCCTTCGGGAACTCGACACCCAACCCCGCCGTGAGCACCACGTCCCCCGGCTCCACGCGCTGCTCGTGCGGGATGTAGCGCATCACCAGGCCA
>DASVVH010000401.1:0-1600 GCA_036386615.1 Ardenticatenaceae bacterium | reverse complement strand
CCTGCCCTTTGCCGCCACCTGATAGACGCCGCTCTTCCGCGTCTTGGCCGCCAGTTGGTTGAGCGCTTCCGTGCTCGCGTGGCTGGGCCGCCGGAGCAGGGGCAGCGCCGGGTCGCCGTAGAGGATGAAACTCGTCAGCGTCTTCTGCTCCTCCACGTCCAGGTAGCCCGTGCGGTGCATCATGGTCTCCGCCAATTGGACCTTCGCCTGCTGCAACGCCACGCCGCCCGTTGCGCCCTCGGCAATCGCCCGCCAGAAGAGCGCCGCCAGCAGGTCCGCCGCCATGAGGGGCGGCGCGAAGCTGGCATAGGCTGTCTTTGTCGAGCCGATGAAGAGCGCGCTTCCCTGCTTCACCGCCGTCAGCGCCATCGAGTCTCCAATGCGGGTGATGTGCGGGTTCAGGCCGTAGCATGCCTCCGAGAGCAGAATGGCACGGCGCAGGTTGAGCGCCTGCAACTGCTTCGGCGTCAGCGCGACGGGGAACGACTCACCGCCCTTCGGGTTCTTCGGGTCCACCTGCCCGTACCACGAGGCCCCATCCTCGACGCCGTGAAGGTTGAAGTAGTAGAAGGGCACGCTCGGCACCGGCTGCCCCTCCCACTTCGTGGAGGTGTCGGGCGGGGAGAGCGACAGGTCGGTGGCGCTGTCCAGCGTGCGGTAGACGGCTTTGGCTGCCTTCTCCCACACCTGCGCGGCCATCCCCCACGACTCGCCCTCGGTGAGCGTTCGCCGCCCGCCCGGCATCAGTTGCTTGAACTGCGACAGCCAATCGCTGATGATGCCTTTGCCCATCGTCGCGCTCTCGCGCCAGTCCCCTTGCAGGCGGCGAAGCTGCTCCAACAGCAGGTCGGGCGAGCCGTGCTCGTGCGGCAGCCGCCCCACCGCCCGCGTCGGAATCAGATAGTTGTCGCCCCGCGCCGCGTAGGGGTTGTCGCTCGGCACGTCCATGTCGTGGTCGTCTACCGGGTTCGGCAGGCGGTGGTGCGGGACGACCTCGTGCCCGCCGACGAGCAGCACGTAGCCCAACCGCTCGCCTGATAGCTCCATCTTCTCGTCAAGACGGTCCAGCAGCCCCTTGACCGCCGCCGCGTTCGTCGGGTCCACGCGGTCCAGCTTCCAGGGGGTCAGCGTCGCCGCGTCGTCAAGCACGATGACGTGAGGGCGGGCCGCGTCGCTCGACGATACCGCCGCCGCCAGCGCCTTGACCTCTGTAAGAATCGTCTCCGCCGTTGCGCCGCCGTAGAGCTTCGTCAGCGCCTCCCGCGAGACGACGATGGTCTCTGCCGTCGCAAGGTCCGTTCGCGCGCTGGCGGCTATCTTCGCCTGCACCTGCTTCTCAATCTTGTCGAGTTCCTGCCGGATATCCTTCAGCGCGGGCGACGGGCCGGACCTGGGGCCGCGTTTCATTCCCACGCGCGGCATCCTCACGGGCGCGGGACTCTGGAAGACCTCGCCCGCCTGCACGGCGCGCTTCACCGCTTCGGGCAGCCTGTCGAGCAGCGCCACCACCTCACCTTCCGGGTTGGAGAGCGTGGTGCCTGCCGCGAAGCCGAGCCGCCGCGCCACCTGCCCGCCGGGGTCCATCGCCCGCGCGTCGTGT
>DASVVH010000400.1:0-2059 GCA_036386615.1 Ardenticatenaceae bacterium | reverse complement strand
ACCTAAGGTGAGAGCCGGACGACTGCTTTCCCTACCAACTGAACGACTGCGGTTTCCTGCGCTGCGGCTGACGGCGCGGCGGAGTTACGGGCTGCTGGCCTTGATGATGGCCGTGTACAGCGTCTTTCATGGCACCATCGCTATCCGCCTGCATCAGGCGTTCGTGACGAGCGCCGCCGATATGAGCATCATCGGCCAATCGGCGTGGAACTCGCAGCACGGGCGCATTCTGGAGATTACTTCGGGAACGCGCTCGGTGCCCAACTACGGGGAGCACCTGGAACCGCTCTGGATTGCGGCGAGCACGCTCTATCACCTGTGGGACAGCGTGTACGTGCTCGTCTGGTTGCAGACCTTCGCGCTGGCGCTGGGGGCGGTGCCCGTCTTCTGGCTGGCGCGCGATAGCTGGGGGAGAGCGCGGGCATCAAGCGGAGGCGCGGGACGCCCTGATTATGGGGCGGGGCTGGTCTTCGCCGCCATCTACCTGCTTAACCCGTTCGTGAACCGCACCAACTCGGCGGAGGTTCACTCCGTCGCCTTCGCCGTCGCGCCACTGCTGCTCGCCGTCGCGTGGGGCTGGCAGGGGAAATGGGGGCGGGTGGGGCCACTTGCCGTCCTGCTGCTGCTGACGCGCGAGGACGCGGGGCTGCTCGTAGGGGCGCTGGGCGCGTGGGCGGTGCTCTCGCGCCGGGCGTGGCGTCCGGGGGTGGCGCTAATGGCGCTGGGCGCGGTGGGGCTGCTGGTGGAGGTGGGCATTGTGTGGCACTTCGCCGCCGTGCGGTTCGGGGAGGCCGAGCGGGCCGAATCCATCTACTTCGAGCGGTACGGGGCGTTCGGCGCGGGGCCGCTGGGCATTCTTTGGGGGATGCTGACGCGGTGGGATGTGTGGGCGGAGCTTCTGGGCGGCCCCACACGCCGAACGTTCCTGCGCGAGTTCGTGGCCTCGACGGGGGGGCTAATGCTACTCTCGCCCGCGTCGTGGCTGCTCTTCGCGCCGCATTTCGTGGTGAACCTCTTGAGCGAGTATGACGGGCAGCACGGCGGGCTGATGCACTACGCCGCGCCACTGATTCCGGGCCTGATGGTCTCGGCTGTGCTGGGCGGGGCGCGGACGCTGCGGTGGGGGCGCGGTTATCGGGCATGGCGCGTGGCGCTGCTCGGTCTGGTGCTGGTGGGCACTGTGTCAACGGCGCGAGCCGCTATCTGGCAGCCGCTCGCGCGCTCGTGGATTCTGCCGCCCGTGACGGAGCACCACCGCCTGCTGGCGGAGGTCGCCGCGCCGATTCCGCCCCTAGCGCCGATGAGCGCGGACGAGCAACTGCACCCGCACTTCGCGCATCGCCCGGACATCTACCGCTTCCCGAACGTGGGGGAGAACGCCGAGTGGGTGATAGTGGACGTGACGACGAACACGACGGTGCATCCCAATGACCTGAAACGCGAGGTAATGACGCGGCTCGAAGGCGATTGGGGCGTGGCGGACGCGCGGGATGGCTATATCCTGCTGCAACGTGGCGCGGAGGCGAAGCGCCTTCCCGACGCCTTCTTCAGTTTTGGGCGGCCCAACGCGCCGCCCGCCGTGCCGATGCATGTACGCTTCGGCGACCTGATAGAGGTCGTCGGCTACGATTTGGAGCAGGATTTCTGGGGGCGGGTCTCGGTGCGGTGGCACCTGCGCCCGCTCGCGCCTCTGCCGCCGACCCTCACGTTGGACGCACCCCTGCTCGGTATAGGGCCGCAACCCTTGCCCAACACGAGCAGGCAGCCCCTCACGTTCCTGCTCTGGCTGCCGATGGAAGCGTGGCAGGTTGGGGAGACTTACGTCGTGAAAACGCTGTTTCGCGACGCGGACGACTACTTCCATCCTGCTATCGCCATACATGACGGGGCCATAGACCTGGGTCCCCCTGACAGATGTGTATCCGGGGACACGGAGTGCAGCGGCACAATCGTCCAGAGTCCATTGCGCCTGACAGGGGAGGATGCATGGTACGGATGGTTACCCGGAGGTCGGTGGCGGATATTTGATCAACACGCGGTGCGCGGCGAGCAAGGTTGG
>DASVVH010000399.1:0-15122 GCA_036386615.1 Ardenticatenaceae bacterium | reverse complement strand
GCTATATGTTGACCAGTCTGGCGCGGCTGATTTGTTCCGCGCTGCGGCGGACGGACATGGTCATCGAGCAGCGAGAGCAGGGACGATTCATCGTCCTCAGCCCGGAAACGAGCGCAGAGAACTCGGCGATGCTGGTTCAGCGAATCCAGGCGGCGGCGGTGGAACACCTGGGAGTTAACGTGAAATGCGGAGTCGCCTCCTTCCCGGACTCCGCGTTGACCTTCGATGATCTGGTTCACCAGGCAGAGAATCGTATCCAGCGGGTAACGGCTGTCGAGCAGACGCATACCAACACGAATGGCAGTGGCCCGACGCATAGTGACGATATAGACGAGTTACAAGAAGCAGAGTTGGCTCCAAGCCGAGCCGAGAGTTGATAGCGCACGCGAGTAGGCAGTGCAGAGCGAATAGAGGTAGCACCAGATGGTCTCTCCAGCAATAAGAAACAGCACCCACTATCAAACCGATTGGTTGGAGAACTTCGACCCTGAGAAACGATTTCTGAGGGGCAAAGCGTATCGCGTCGCCAAACGCATCATGGACCTGACACTGGTCACGCTGGCACTGCCGTTCTTCGCGCCACTTTTCCTGCTCTGCGCGCTGCTGGTGAAGCTGGAATCGCCGAATGGACCTATTCTCTTCACGCAGCGGCGGACGGGGAAGGGTGGGCGCTCGTTCCAGATGTACAAGTTCCGCACGATGGTGCCGAACGCGGAGGAGCTAAAGAAAGAGCTGGCCCACCTGAACGAGCTACAGTGGCCCGACTTCAAGATTACGAACGACCCGCGCGTGACGCGGGTGGGGCGCTTCATGCGGAAGACGAGCCTTGACGAGCTTCCGCAACTGCTCAACGTCATCCAGGGCGAGATGAGCCTGGTTGGCCCGCGCCCGACCTCCTTCGCGGCGAGCACCTACGAACTGTGGCAGACAGAGCGGCTGGACGTGCTGCCGGGCATCACGGGGCTGTGGCAGTTGCTGGGCCGCGCCTCGACGGAGTTCGACCAGCGGCTGCGGCTCGACATCGCTTACATGGAGCGGCGCTGCCTGTGGCTGGACATTCAGATTCTGTTTCGCACGATTCCCGCCGTCCTCGAAAAGCGAGGGGCGCACTAGTGAGCCGAACGATTGCCTACCTGATGTCGCGCTTTCCGCACCTGCCGGAGACGTTCATCCTGCGGGAGATGACGGAGTTGGAGCGGCACGGCTGGCAGGTGGCGCTCTACCCGCTCATCCTGCAAGAGCAGGCGGTGGTTCACGGGGAGGCGCAGGGGTGGATTCCCCGCGCACAGTGGACACCTTTCGTCTCGGCTGAGGTGCTGGCGGCGAACAGCCGCGCGCTCGTCGGCAGCCCGTTACGCTACGCGGGGCTGTGGCGGCAGATTGTGTGGGAGAACCGCACAAGCCCGAATTTCCTGGGGCGGGCGCTGGCGCTGCTGCCCAAGGCGGTGGCGATGGCGCGGCGGATGCAGCAGGAGGGCGTGGCGCACATTCACGCGCACTACGCGACGCACCCGGCGCTGGTGGCGTGGCTCATCCACAAGCTGACGGGCATCTCGTACAGCATTACGGTTCACGCTCACGACATCTTCGTGCGGACGGAGATGCTGGCGACGAAGCTGCGCGACAGTTCGTTCGTGGTGGCGATTTCGGAGTACAACCGGGAATATCTGGCGCGCGTGGTCGGCCCCTGGGTGCGCGAGAAGGTTCACGTCGTCCACTGCGGGGTGGAACCCTCGCAGTATCAGCTGCGCTCGGCGCTGCCGGAGCGGGGTGGACCCTTCGAGATTATCAGTATCGGCAGCCTGCAACCCTACAAGGGGCAGCGCTATCTCATCGAGGCGTGCTCGCTGCTGCGAGAGCAGGGCGTTCCGGTTCACTGCCGCATCGTCGGCGGGGGCGAGGAGCGCGAGGCGCTGGAAGCGATGATTCGCGCGGCGCGTCTCGAAGGCGTCGTCGAGTTGCTGGGGCCGAAGCCGCAGGAGGAAGTGGCGCGGCTGCTTCCGGCGGCGCACTGCTACGTGCAGCCAAGCATCGTCACGCCCTCCGGCAAGATGGAGGGGATTCCGGTGGCGCTGATGGAGGCGCTGGCCTGCGCGCTGCCGGTGGTGGCGACCTCGCTTTCGGGCGTGCCGGAGCTGGTGCGTGCCGGAGAGACGGGGCGGTTGGTTCCGCCCGCCGACGCGAAAGCGCTGGCCGATGCGCTGGCGGCAGTCTACGCCGACCCTGAAGGTGCCGCCGAAATGGCGCTGAAAGGCCGGACTTTAGTTATGGAAGAATTTGCGTTACAATCAAACGTAGCGCGTTTATCCGCGTTGTTCGAGCGCGTGGCCCAAACAGGGCCTCAGACGCTCGGTTCTGCCGTACTCGTCGCTTGAAGCTGACCCCACTCCCACACCGGAACAGATGATGCAAGTACAGCTTTACCTCCGAATGCTCCTCAATAGCTGGTGGGTCGTGGCCCTCACGGCGCTTTCCGCGCTGGTGCTGGCCCTGCTGATGGCCTATACGGCCACGCCCCAATACGAGGCGGGAACGCGCTTCCTGGTCAACCCCAGTGCCTCGCTCCAGGGGACGCAAGGTATCTATGGGCAGGATTCACTCAACCGCCGCACGACCATCCAGACCTTCTCCGAGGTGATGAACGAGGAGTCGAGGTTCCTGGAGGCTGGAGCCGCGCTGCGGATGACGCCTGACGAGTTGGCAGAGTACAAGCACCACACCGTCATGACGCCGGAGGCGAACGTCCTCGTGCTGACCATCTCGGGGCCGGACCCACGCCGCACGGCGGAGCTTGCGAACACTCTGGGCCGCCGCTCGGCTGACTTCCTACAGAGCATCTACCCGGCCTACGAGATTAACGTCCTGGGGGCCGCGACCATTCCCACCGCGCCCTTCAGCCCGCAGCCGATGCGCGACGTGAGTCTCGCCGTCTTCCTGGGGCTGGCGCTGGGCATGATGCTGGCGATTGGACGCGAGTATCTCTACATTCCGGCGGACATGCTGCGGCAGCGTGCCAGCATTGACGGGGTATCCGGGGCGCTCACGCGCCGCGCCTTCGAGCAGCGGCTGGAACAGGAGCTTGCGACCGAACAGTCCAGCCCCCTGTCGCTGGGAATCCTGCGGCTCGACGGCCTCTACGATTACATTGACGAGTTGCCGCAGCCCGTCACGCAGAACATCCTGCGCGATGTGACGCAGAGCCTCCGTAACGAGCTTCGGGGCAAGGATACCGTTGGGCGGTGGAGCGAGACAGGCTTTGCGATTCTGCTGCCCGGCACACCCGCCGTCGCCGCCATGCGAACCCTCGAACGCATCCGCGAGTTGCTCAACGAGGCGGTCGCACTTCCCAACACCGGGGAGACCCTGAACCTGACGCCCTACGTCGGCGTCGTCGCGGGGCAGAGCGACAAGACGGCCCGCATGCTGCTGGAGCGGGCGGAGGAGGCGGCAGACCGGGCGCGGGACACCGACGGGCGCACCGTCGTCTTCCCGGCAGATTTGAAAGTCGTATCCGGCTAAGAACGCTAACAAAGATGACGGCGACCTGCGTGAGCGTTCTGGCCCGCGCAGGTCGTTGTGTGAGTGGAGATGGTCACAAGAGCCGCGTTACCCAAAACTGAACACCTGCTCCCGCTGATTTTTGGCACACTGGCGCTCGTGGGCGGCGTGGGCGCGGCGATGCTCTCCGTGAGCGGCTTCAGCCCGCTCAAACTGGTGATACTCATCGCGGGGCTGGCCGTGCTCGGCTTCTCGCTGGCGCGCCTTGAATGGGGACTCGCGCTCCTCATCTTCCTCGCCTACACCCGCTCGTCGGACGTGGCCGTTCACTTTCACGGCGCACCCTCCATCCTTCAGCCCTTCCTCCTGATGCTGCTCGTGGGCGTCTTCTTTCGCTGGCACTCGCACGGCGAGCGGCCCAGCGGCTGGAGCCAGCCGCTCATCCTTCTGGCGCTCTACGGCCTCGTGCGCTTCGCCTCCCTGCTCTACGCCGCCGACTTCATGCTGGCGCAGAACGCGCTCATTGACTACATCAAAGACGCCATCATCGCGGTGATTATCGTCATGCTGCTCCAGCGCGTCGGGGCGCTGCACAAAACGGTTTGGGCCATGCTGGTGGCGGGTGCCTTCATGTGTACCATCACCGTCATCCAGTACATCACCGGCACCTTCTACAACAACTATTTCGGCTTCGCCGACGCCAGCGTGCAGCACCTGATTGGCAACACGGGCGGCTACCGCATCGCCGGGCCGATTGGCGACCCCAACTTTTTCGGCCAGATTATCGTTCCGCTCGTGCCGATAGCGCTGGAGCGCGCGTTACACACGCGCTCGATTCCGCTTCGCCTCCTCGCTTTCTACACGCTGACAGTCTGCGTTCTTACAATCGTCTTCACCTTCTCACGGGGAACCTTCGTCGCGATGGCGGCGGCGCTGGGCCTCTACATGCTCTACCGGGGCATCCGCGTGCGCGAGGTAGCTCTGGCTCTGCTCCTGATGATTCCGGTCTTCCAGTTCCTGCCCGCCGAATACACCGCGCGCATCCTGACGATGACCGAGATTCTGCCCTGGAACGAGACCGACCCGAAGGCCGAGGTCTCATTCCGGGGGCGCACGAGCGAGGCGCTGGTCGCCGCCGCCATGTTCTCGGATCGCCCGCTGCTGGGCGTAGGGCTGCACAACTATCCCATCTATTACCAGGACTACTCGCAGCGGCTGGGCCTCGACCCACGCCGCGAGCAGCGCGCACCGCACAGCCTCTTCCTGGAAATCGCCTCCGAGACCGGGCTGCTCGGCGTGATAACCTTCGGGCTGCTCATGTGGGGCATGTTCCATCGCATCTGGACGGCGCGGCAACTCTTCTTCCAGGCGAACCTGAAGGATGATGGCTCGATGGTGGTTGCCCTCGGCGTCGGCATCGTCGGCTATCTCATCGCGGCTATCTTCCTGCACGGGGCATTTCCGCGCTACCTCTACCTCCTGTTCGGGATTGCGATGGCAACCCCGCAGATTGCCCGGCACGAGGTGGAGATGCAGCGCATCCGCCTGGTACGCGCCAAAGAGCGCGCCCGCCTCCGCACCCTGCGCGATACCCCCACGCCTCCGACTCCCTTCCGCCTCATGCGATAACGAGAGCGGGGCGCGGAGTGACAGGTTGGAACGTGGAATAAACGGGGAACGGTGGTCGCGCTAGAAGCGTGAGCTTCCGGTATGTCACAAAGCGGGCAGTGCCCGCTCACTTTTACCCAGAGGTAAGACTCACTACATGGAAGCCACCAAGACGCAGGAGTTCGCCAGGGCGACCGTTCGCGGCGCGGCATGGACCTATGTCACCTTCTACGGTGGCAAGTTCATGGTCTTCATCAGCACCGTCATTCTGGCGCGGCTGCTGACGAAGGAGGATTTCGGCATCTTTGGCTTCGCGCTGGCCGCGACCAGCTTTCTGGAAGTGCTACAAGACCTGGGCGTTGGCCCCGCGCTCATCTACCAGCGCAAGAGCGACGAGGTTGCCCACACCGCGTTCTGGCTGGGCATCGGCATCAGTAGCTGCCTCTTTATCCTGACGTGGCTCATCGCGCCCTGGTTCGGCACCTTCTTCGGCGACCCGCGCGCCGTGCCCGTCACGCGCGCCCTGGCCTTCAGCTTCCCCCTCTTTGCCCTGAGCAACGTCCACGACATCCTGCTTCAAAAAGAGCTTGCGTGGGGACACAAATTCATTCCCGAAACCTCCAAGCAGTTCAGCAAAGGGTTCCTCTCCATCCTCTTCGCGCTCCTCGGCTTCGGGTTCTGGAGCCTGATTATCGGGCAACTCGGCGGGCGCGTCGTGGCGGCGTTCGCCTACTGGCGGACCATTCCCTGGCGTCCGAAGTTCCAGTTCGCCCGCGAGCACGCCCGCTCGCTCCTCTCCTACGGCTCGAACATCGTCGGCGTCAACCTTTTCGGCATTCTGATGGCGAACGCTGACTACTTCCTCATCTTCCGCTATCTCGGAGCCGCCGCGCTCGGAGCTTACACCGTCGCGTTCCGCATCCCCGAACTGATAATCATGCAGTTCTGCAACGTCGTCGGGGCGGTCATCTTCCCTGTCTATGCGAAGATGCGCGACGACCCAGAAGCGCTCACGCGGGGCTTCGCCGTCACGATGCAATACGTGGCGCTGGTGACGCTCCCGCTTGGGCTGGGGCTGGCAATGGTCGCGGAGCCTTTCGTGCTCACCGTCTTCGGCGAGAGGTGGGTAGACTCCATTCCCGTAATGCGCGCCATCTCCATCTACGCCATGCTCTTCTCGCTCTCCTATAACGCGGGCGACGTGTACAAGGCGCAGGGCCGCCCGGAAGTGCTGACCAAGCTGGCCCCGGTGCGCGCGGTGGTGCTCATCGTCGGTTTCTGGTACGCCATCACGCAGGTAGGCACCATCGAGGCGGTAGGGTGGGCGCACGCGGTGGCCGCCCTCATCGCGGGCGCGGTCAACCTCGTCGTCGCCGCGCGAATGCTGCACCTCCCCCTGACGGGGGTCGTGGCGGCGCTCCGCCCGGCAGTGGTGGGGAGTTCGCTGATGACATTGGCCGTTCTCGGAACCCTCTCGCTCGTGGCAGGGGCCGCGCCCGTCGTGCAGCTAGCCGCCAGCATCTTGGTAGGCGCGCTCACCTATGCCCTGGCGCTCTGTGTGCTGCAACGGGACGTACTCCTTGGCGCGGGCGTCACGCTCCGCGCCGCCATGAAGCGGGCCTGACCATGCGCGTTGCACAACTCATTGACTCGCTGCACGTCGGCGGCGCGGAGAAGCTTCAGGTGACCTTCGCGCAGGTCGCCCGTGACCGCGACATAGGTGTCTCGGTCATCCGCCTGCGCTACCACGAAGGCGCTCCCATTCCGGCGCAGTTGGAGGTGCTCGGCGCGCAGGTCATGACCTTTACGGGGAGGGGCATGGCGGACCCGCAGCGCCTCTGGCGGCTGGTTCGCTTCCTACGGCAGGGGCGCTTCGACGTGTTGCAGACCCACCTGACCTACTCGAATATTCTCGGCACGCTGGCCGGGCGCTTGGCCGGAATCCCTGTAGTAGCGACGCTCCACTCGGTGGCGCTCGACCCCACGCACCGCCCCGCCATCCACCAGCTAGAGGCGCGGGTGCTCCGCTTCGGGCCGAGCCGCGTCATCGCGGTGGGCCAAGTCGTCGCGGAGCTACACCGCCCCCGCATTGGCCGGGAGCTTCAGGTGATTCCCAACGCCGTCGCGGAGGTTCCGCCCCTCGCGCCCGCCGAGCGTACCGCCCTCCGCCGCGAGGTCACGGGAGACGAGGCGCGCCCCCTCCTCATCTGCGTGGGCCGCCTCACCCCCCTCAAAGGCTACCCCGACCTGCTCAACGCCTTCGCCCTCCTCCGCGAGAGCCATCCGGCGGCGGCGCTGGCAATCGTCGGCGGGGGCCGTCTCCACGAAGAGTTGGCCGCGCAGATTGAAACGCTCGGCCTGTCGGGCCATGCCTTCCTGCTCGGCTCGCGGGACGACGTGCCGCGCCTGCTCCGCGCCAGCGATTTGTACGTCAGCGCGTCGCACCTGGAAGGGCTGCCCCTCTCGATTCTGGAAGCGATGATGGCGGGGCTGCCCGTCGTGGCGACAAGCGTGGGCGATGTGCCGAGCGTTCTGGTGAGCGGCACGGGCACGATGGTCCCCCCGCAGCAGCCGGAGGGGCTGGCGGCAGCGATGCGCGACACGTTGGACGACCCGGAGCAGATGCGGGCGATAGGCGCGGCGGGGCAGGCCCACGCCACGCGCCACTACAGCATGAACGCCTGGATGGACCAACTCGTCGCGCTCTACACCGAGTTGCAGGCACCGTCAGCGACCTCCCCGCAGCCGCAGCGAGAAATCTCCTGATTCGCTAGGTGAATCGGGGTAGTTCTCGGAACACCCTGCTCACCCCCGAACGGTGCAATTGTACTGTTCCACGAGGTTAACACACAGGATAGCACGCAGTGGTAGGTCGCGCACCAGCTAGCCACATACATGTCATCCTGAGCGTAGCGAAGGATCCACCCAGCAACATCCCTATCTCAGAGCGTTTGCACGTTTCGCCCTCCCTGCGTGCTTGGGCCAACCTGTATGCCAACCTTGTCTATCCGTACAACTAAGGGCTAACCACTCCCACCATAGTACTTCAAGAACTAAGCGTTCGCCCCCCTAGAGAAAAGCTCAGTATCTTATCGCTAGAGACGAACAATGCTGCTATTATGTAATCAGGAATTGGGCCTAGTGAAAGGTCCAGGTATGTCTGTAAAGGGCCGCAGCCGCGCAGAGTGCGGTTGTAGGTTCCTCTAGAATTGGATTGAAGATGGAGATGCAATTGCAGCCGGAAGTCTTGCGCTGGGCGCGCGAGCGGGCCGGGCTTAGTGACGAAGCCCTGGCTCTGAAGCTGCGCGTCAAGCCAGAGGCGGTGCAAACGTGGGAACAAACAGGAACACTTCGCTTTACACAGGCTGAGAAACTGGCAAATGTAACCCACACTCCGTTGGGCCATCTCTTTCTTGCTGAACCACCTGATGAGCCGCTACCCATCCCTGATTTCCGCACCGCGCAAGACCTTCCTATCCAAAGACCCAGCCCCGACTTGTTGGAGACCATTCACACCATGCAGCGGCGGCAGGCGTGGATGCGAGACTTCCTGATTGAGGAGGGCGCGGAGCCACTGCCTTTCGTGGCAAGTGTGACGTTGCAGGATTCCCCACGCGCGGTAGCCAGTTCCATACGTAAAACGTTGGGACTTGCAGGCCATTGGGCAAGGCATATTTCCACCTGGGATGGTGCTCTGCGTTGGCTGCGAGAAAAAATAGAGGAAGTTGGAATCCTGATAGTAATCAATGGTGTAGTGGGCAACGACTCTAACAGAACACTAAATCCTGACGAGTTTCGCGGGTTCGTCCTCGTTGATGAGTACGCGCCCTTGATCTTCGTCAATGGCGTGGATGCAAAGGCAGCGCAGATGTTCACGTTCGCCCACGAGTTAGCCCATCTATGGCTTGGGGTGGAGGGCATTACCAATGTTGACCCCATGCAGGCACAACTCGATTCGCGCGGGCCTGTTGAGCGTTTCTGCAATGCGGTGGCGGCAGAGGTTGTCGTGCCGGAAGAGGAGTTAAAGGAATATTGGAATATAGCCTTGCGGGAGGCGAATCCCTACCAGCATCTGGCTCGTACCTTCAAAGTCAGTGAGATTGTTGTAGCGCGCCGCGCTCTAGAGACTGAACTCATCTCCCGCGACGACTTTTTTGATTTCTATGCCATTTACTCGACTGAAGAAAGACCGATAAAAAAGGTAAAGAAGGGCGGAGACTACTGGCGCAATCAAAACATTCGAGTAGGCAAGAGATTTGGTCGAGCTGTCGTACAGGCAGTGAAAGAGGGAAGACTGCTCTACCAGGAAGCCTATCGGTTGACGGGCATGAGCGCTCACACCTTTGAAGAGTTCGCCCACCGTTTAGGGTATTAGCGAATGAATAAGAGCTTATTGGCTACCCATCTCTTAGACACAAGCGTGTTTATACAAGCGGCGCGAATTTACTACCCCTTTGATATTTGCCCCGGCTTTTGGTCTTGCCTGTTGTACCATTGTCAAACGCGGCAAATCGTAATCTTAGACCGCGTTCGAGCCGAGATTCGACGGGGAAACGATGAACTAAAAGAATGGATTAACGATATGCCAAGACAGTTCTTCGCTTCGACGAAAACTCCAAAGGTAATCGTAGAGTTCAGCGCCTTGATGCAGTGGGTGCAAAATAACGATCAATTTACGGATGAGGCTAAAAGTGAATTTGCGAGTGTTGCCGATGGATGGGTCGTGGCCTACGCCAAAGCCTATGATTTGGTGGTAGTTACGCAGGAGGTGTATGCAGCCGATGTGAAGAAGAGGGTGCCCATCCCCAACGTTTGCAGAGGGTTCGGCGTCCCCTATCAGGATACGTTCGCGTTCTTACGAGCATTGAATGCCCGCTTTGAATGGGCAAAACCATGAGGCACCCGCCAGTGGCCCCTATTCGCGTCGCCATGATTATCCAGGGCTACCTGCCGCGCGTGGGCGGCGCGGAGCGGCAGCTAGCGGCCCTCGCGCCCCTCCTTCAGGCGCAGGGCGTCGAGCTTTCCGTGCTCACGCGCCGCTATCCTGGGCTGGCCCCGTTTGAAATCATCGGCGGCGTGCCCGTTCACCGCCTCCCCATACCCGGCCCTAAGGCAGTCGCCTCCCTCAGCTTCACCCTGTCGGCGCTCTGGCTGCTGCGCCGCCTGCGTCCCCACGTCATCCACGCCCACGAACTGCTCTCGCCCACGACGGCGGCGGTTGCCGCGAAGCGTCTCTTCGGCGTTCCAGTCGTCGCCAAGGTGCTGCGCGGCGGCGAGTTGGGCGACGTGGCGAAGCTGCAATCGCGCTCCAGTGGCATCAGCCGCCTCCAACGGTTCCGGCACGAGGTAGACGGCTTCATCGTCATCAGCAAGGAGATTGACGAGGAGTTGGCGGGCGTCGGCGTGCCGCCCGAAAAGCGCTTTTTCATTCCCAACGGCGTGGACCTTGAGCGATTCGCCTCCGTCTCGCCGGAAGAGAAAGCGGCGCTACGCGCCTCGCTGGGCCTGCCCGACGGCCCCATCGCCCTCTTCACGGGCCGCTTGGTGCCGGAGAAGCGGGTGGACCAACTGGTCGCCCTCTGGCCCACCATACGCGCCACCCACCCCGCCGCGACGCTCCTCGTCCTTGGCACGGGCGGCGAAGAGGCCCGTCTTCAACAAATGGCGGGCGGGGGCGTGCGCTTCACCGGGCGCATCGAGGACGTGGTACCCTACTTGCAGGCCGCCGACCTCTTTGTGCTCCCTTCCGCGACGGAGGGGCTGTCGAACGCGCTCCTTGAAGCGATGGCGGCGGGGCTGGCCGTCGTCGCCACCTCCGTTGGCGGCGCGCCCGATGTCATCGAGCATGGCGACAACGGCTGGCTCGTCCCGCCCGATGACCGCGCCGCGCTGGAAGCCGCCCTGCTTGCTCTGCTGGGCGACGCGGAGCGCCGCGCGACGCTGGGCCAGCGTGCCCGCGAGCGCGTAACCCGCGACTACGCCCTGCCCGTCATCGCGCAGCGGCTCTATGCCCTGTATAGCCATCTCGTGAGTGGTCAACCTTTGGCGACGACCGACGAAGGACGAAGGACGAACGCCGACGGCTGACGACGAAGGACGCATGAAACAGCTCCGACGTACACCTATGCGCGACCCGCGCCAATGGCGTACAGGTATGACTTGCCCCAGATTCGATAATATTATGTCAACTACGGCTTACATCATCGCCCTTCAATGTAAGCTTTTGTAAGCCGTAGTTCACATAACGTCACCTGGACATCTGTAGCCAGCCCCGCAGTGCGGCAGTAATCACCACTTTAGGCTATAGCCATCTGTCAGAAATCGCGCTAAAGTATCTGGCACAAGCATGGTAGCCCTGGCGCTGGCCTTGCTTGAGCTTTCAATCTGGGATTCAATCCCCGTCCAAGGAATCTATAGTGGTCGCAAGAGTATTCTGGTTCTGCGTCGGAAGCATCACCTACGTCTATGCGGGCTACCCCCTGCTGCTGGCCCTTCTCGCCCGGAGCCGCCCCAAACCGAAACCCTATACGCCAGCAACGCCCTCGGTCACGCTGCTGGTCGCCGCCTACAACGAGCAGGCCGTCATCCGCGAGAAGCTGGAAAACAGCCTCGCCCTCGACTACCCGCGTGACCGCCTGCAAATCATCGTCGCCGCCGACGGCTCCGATGACCGCACGCCCGACATCACGCGCGAGTTCGCGGAGCAGGGCGTCGAACTCAGCTACAGCCCGCCCCGTCGCGGGAAGATGGCGGCCATCAACCGGGCGATGGACCTCGCGCGGGGTGAGATTGTCGTCTTCTCCGATGCCAACAACCTCTACGCGCCTGACGCCCTGCGCGAGTTGGTCGCCCCCTTCGTTGATTCGACAGTGGGTGCTGTGAGCGGGGCCAAGCACATCCTCAAGGGCGACGGCGCTCTTGGTGAGTCCGAGGGGCTGTACTGGAAGTACGAGTCGTTTATCAAAAAGCAGGAGACGCGGCTTGGCTGTACGACGGGCGTCGCGGGCGAGATTCTGGCCCTGCGCCGCGACCTCTGGGAAGCCGCGCCGGACGGTATCATCAACGATGATTTCTACCTCGCCATGCGGCTCGTGCAGCGCGGCTTCCGCGTCGTCTACGCGCCCAACGCCCGCTCCTCCGAGCGTGTTGCGCCCACCGCCCAGGACGAGGTGGCCCGCCGCGCCCGCATCATCGCGGGCCGCTATCAGGCCATCACGCTGGCGCACCGGCTGCTGCCCTTCAACCGCCCCCTCGTCGTCTGGGAGGTCGTCTCGCACAAGTTCATGCGGCCCCTGGTGCCGCTCGCGATGGCCGGGGCACTGCTCGCCAACCTCGTCGCTGTCGTCCGCCCCACACGCGAGCGCGGGCTGCGCCGCCTCGGCTGGCCCGCCAACTGGCTCATGTTGGCGGCGCAACTGCTCTTCTATGCGATGGCTTGGCTCGGCAGCCGTGTCGAGCGTGGGGGAAAAGTGGGCAAAGTGCTATACTTACCGACGTTTCTGGTCAACAGCAATCTGGCCGCTGTGATTGGCCTCTATCGCTTCCTGCGTGGACGGCAAACCACGCTCTGGGAGCGCGTGCAGCGCAGAGCGTCAACGTCTTGAGCATGAGGAGTGAGGACGGAAGGATGAGGAAAGACAACCAGCGAGAGGTCGTTACGTGCCGTTGGCGGTTGTCCCGCCCGAAGGGCACCCGCGTCCGTCGGTCGTCGGAGGAATAGATATGTGTGGAATATTCGGCTGGGTCGGCGAGACACCTGAAGGTGTCAACGAGCACGTCTCGGTCCTGTCGCAGATGCTACAGCATCGCGGGCCGGACGATGCGGGTTACGAGAGCGGCCCCGGCTGGGGCCTCGGCTTCCGCCGCCTGAGCATCCTCGACCTTAGCCCCCTCGGCCACCAGCCGATGACCTCGCCAGACGGGCGTTACTGGATTATCTTCAACGGCGAGGTGTACAACTACGTCGAGCTTCGGGAGATGCTGGAGCGCGAGGGCGAGCAGTTCCGCAGTGGCGGCGATACCGAAGTGCTCGTGCGCCTCCTCGCCCGCGAGGGCACCCACGCCCTCGAACGGCTCAACGGCATGTACGCCTTCGCTTTCGTGGATACGCAGGAGCGCACCTTCCTCATCGTGCGGGACCGCCTGGGCGTGAAGCCGCTCTATTACCAGCACCACAACGGCAGCCTGCGCTTCGCCTCCGAGTTGAAGGCGCTCCTTGCCTGGCCCGACGCCCCTCGCACGGTTGACCCCGCCGCCGTCGTAGAATACCTCGCCCTCAACTACCTGCCGCACGAGCGCTGCATCTTCCAGGGCTACGAAAAGTTGCCCCCCGGCCACTACCTGACCGGCAGCCTTGACGACCCGCGCCGCGCCCGCGTGGGCCAGTACTGGCAGCCCACTCTCGAACCGCAGGAGGGCGCTAGCACGCTCTCTAACGCTCAACTGGAAGAGTTACTTGCGCTCCTCACGGACGCCACCCGCATCCGCCTGCGGAGCGATGTTCCGGTGGGCATCTTTCTTTCCGGCGGCATAGATAGCGGGCTGGTCGCCGTCCTCGCGGGGCAGGCGGCGGAAGGCACGAAACCTCTCGCCCTCACCGTCGGCTTCTCGGAACGCGATTACGACGAGAGTGACTTTGCCCGCGCCACCGCCGAACGCGCCGGACTGGAACACCGTCTCATCATGCAGCAGCCCGCCAGCCTCGCCGACGTGGACCGTCTGGCGTGGTTCTACGACGAGCCGTTCGGCGATGCCTCGGCCCTGCCCTCCTTCGCGCTCTGCGAGGCGGCAAGGGAGCACGCCACCGTTTTCATCGCGGGCGATGGCGGTGACGAGGCGTTCGGGGGCTATCGCCGCTACATCGAGGCGCAACGCTATCGTGCGCTGGCTGCCCTGCCGCAACCGTTAGCCTCGGCCATGCGGGGCATCTCCGGCCTGCTGCCCGCGCTCTCCCCGTCGCGCTATCGCCTGCTCAAGAGTGGGCTTGCCGACGGAGGCTACGCGGCGGCGTTTGATGGCGTGCCAACCGACCCCGCGCTGGAACTCGTGCTCGGTTCCGACCTTCGCGCCCACGCGGGCGACGCCGGGAAGACGCTCTGGCAGCGCTGGGGCACCTCACGCGGGAAGGACATTCTCACGCGCCAACAGGCTCTCGACTACTCGCTCTACCTGCCGGATGACATTCTGGTCAAGATGGACCGCGCCTCGATGGCCCATTCCATCGAGGTCCGCTCCCCCTTCCTGGACTATCGTGTGGTAGAATGGGCCGCGCGGCTTCCGCGCGCCGCCCTCCTCGACACCAAAGAGGGCAAGCTGCCCCTGCGGGCACTGGCGAAGCAATTGCTCCCGCCGCAGGTGGAGCGTGGCCGGAAGCGCGGCTTCGGCGTTCCGCTCCGCGCCTGGTTCCAGCAGCCGACGGGCCAGGCGTTCCTGCGTGAACGTCTGCTTTCGAGCGAGGCGAGAACGCGCGGGTACTGGGATTTGCCGGGCGTGAAGCGGGTCATCGAGGCGCACGCGACCGATGGCGGGCGCGATTTCGGGCCGCTGCTCTGGCGGCTTCTCATGCTGGACGCGTGGTCGCGCTCTTACGTGGATAGCGATGCTTTCCTGCGGGGCGCGCCCTCTGCTGGCGCGGCTCACGGGCATCTCGCCACTGAGCCTGCGGCGCAGACAAGCTCGGCCCGACGGGAACCCGTGTTGATGTAGGGACGACGACCGACGATAGACGACCGACGACCGCTTACGGCAAACGAATGCCGAATAAATGCCGTGATGGGCTGGCTCATGGAAGGGTCAGTAAAATGTGCGAAGGAGGAGCGTCACCTTTGACGCGAGCGGGATGAAGAGAGTTATCAACAGTCTAGCTGTTATCATCGTGGTCCTGGGGTTGGCTCTGGCCTTTACCCAGCAGAGCTATGCTCAGGGGCCGGGGCCTATCTTGCCGACGGAGGAGGCCGATCCCTTGCTGCCGCTACCGGGCGCGACCGAGCCTCCGGCGGGGCCGATTGACGCACCTC
>DASVVH010000398.1:0-7709 GCA_036386615.1 Ardenticatenaceae bacterium | reverse complement strand
GACAAAATGGCCCTCCGTGACCCTGATACGCTTCTTGCTCTTGCCGTCGCCTTCGTGCTGGGCATCACCTTTCATGAGTTCGCCCACGCCTTCACGGCCTACAAGATGGGCGACATGACTCCCGCGCGCCAGGGGCGGCTCACCCTGAACCCGATAGCCCACATGACGATGTGGGGCACCCTGCTCATCTTCCTCATTGGCTTCGGCTGGGGCAAACCCGTCCAGCACCGCATCTGGGACCACCGCCAGCGGCTCTGGGTCGCGCTGGCTGGTCCCGTAGCGAACCTCATCCTGGCCCTACTCTTCGCCCTGCCCCTGCGCTTCGGGCTAATCCCTGAGGTCGGCCCTGACTGGTTCTTCCTTCCCTTCGTCTTCGGAATGGTGGTCTCCATCAACATTCTTCTCGCCGTTTTCAACCTCATCCCGCTCTCGCCGCTCGACGGCTCGACCGTCTTCGCGGGCATCCTGCCCGACCCCTATGGTCGCCGCCTCGCCGAGTACAACGCTCGCTACCCGCAGGCGCTCATCGTCTTCCTGCTGGCGAACTTCTTCATCGCCCGCTACTTCCGTATAGACCTATTGGGCCTCATCATCAGCCCGCCCATCAACTTCCTGACGAGAGCGCTGCTGGGCTGATGATTCCCTATCGCGTCGAGCAGGTGTGGCGCTTCCTCAGCCGCCGCCCCCAGGCCGAGGACGTGGCGTGGGTGCGCTGGACGCTGGCCCCCGCGCAGCAGGCGCTCTTCTTCTCGCAGCAGCCCGGCGATCAGGCGCACGCCATCCGCGTCGCGCGTGCCCTCATCGCCGAGGGGCACCACGACGAGCGGCTGATTCGCGCCGCCCTGCTCCACGACGTTGGCAAGGCTCCCGGCGTGCCAATGCCCTACCGCATTGCCGTCGTCCTCCTGAAGCGGCTAGCGCCTGCACGCCTCGATAAGCTCTCGCCGCGCGCGGCTGGCTGGCTGGCTCCCCTCGCCCGCGCGCACCATCACCCGAAGCTCGGCGCGTCGCTGGCCCGCACCGCACGCTGCCACCCCGACGTTGCCACCCTCATCGAGCACCACCAGGACCACGACGCGAAGCTGTCCGGCGACCTGAACGCGCTCCTCACTGCCCTTCAGGCCGTAGATGACCGCAGCTAGAGTGCCGCCAATCTGTCTTCCTGGCGCACCACCTCAACCGTATCGCCAACGCGAATGACGCCACTGGTGATGACGGTGGCAAGCACGCCGATGCCCGCTTTCAGGGCCTCCTTGGGGATGGAGATGCCCTGCGCCGCCTCCAACCGCGTGCAGCCCGTGCGCGGCTTTGTAATCTCGATGCACGCCTCGCCGCCCAACCGCAAGCGCTCCCCGGTCTGAAGCGCCAGCACATCGAGGCCCCGGATAATCAGTTGCTCGCCGAACGCGCCCGGCTCCGTCTGGTAACCCTGCTGACGTAGCTCTTCCAGCCACTCATAGGAGAGCAGATTGAGTTGGCGGCGCGGGTTGCGCCCGGCCTTCGCGTCGCCCTCGATGCCGTGCCCCGCAATCAGCCGCGCCTCCTCGACTGGCACGCGGATGAACGCGCTGAACCGCTCGCCTTCGTAGGGCTGGTCCACCGGCTGATAGGTGATGCTATAGATGTGTGCCATCTGGTCCTCCTCTGTTTATCGCTGTCCAAGTGGCAGGACGACTCCGTTGGTCAGCGAGAGAAGCGCGTCCGGCGGCAGCGAGATAAGCACCTTCGGGTCGCCCGTCCCACCGTAGACCCGCTCTAGTTGTAGCACCGACTCGTCAACGAGAGTAGGCAGCAACTCCCGGTGCCCGAACGGGGGCACGCACCCCGCCACGAACCCCGTCGCCTCAAAGGTCTGCTGCGCCGAGGCCAGTTTCACCTTCTTGCGCCCGACGCCGAAGTGCCGCGCCAGCGCCCGGTCGTCCACCCGCGTCTCGCCTGCCGCGATGGCGAGCACGGGCCGCCCCTCCACGATGAAGACGACGTTCTTCGTCATCTCCTCCGGCGCGATGCCCAGCGCGACGGCGGCTGCCTCCACCGTAGGCATCGGCTCGTCGGCGGGATGCAGCGTCGCCGTGAAGCCATGTTCGCGGACAAAGCTCTGTAACTCTTCGGGACTTCGTAGTGACTCCATGACCATGCGATGGTATAGCTGTGATGTTGATAATGGGAAAGTACCTGAGAGTAAAGATGATGGCAAGCCAGCCGAGTGAGTCAGGAATGGACAACGGGTTGTCTCGGCCAGTAGAGGCCAGTAACGGCCAGTACTGGCGAGAGAAAGAGGCCAGTTCGGTGGCAGTTAGCTGCTTAGTAATCACAGAGCTGCTTTCCAAATCGCGCAACTTCTAACCGGCTTCTGCCTCCTTATGGAAACCAAGGGCTTACACAACAGCCCTTCAATATCGGCTTCTGTAAGCCTTTGTACGCCTCGCTCCCCAAGACTCACTTGCTTGCCGTAAAGCTGTTGGCGGTCGTCGGTCGTCAATCGTCAGTCGTCCAACCTCTCACACTTGTCCACTCGAATACTTGCCCATGCAAATCGGTTGGGGAGGGGACTAGACGGTTACTCACACTGCAAGTACACTTGCGGCATGAGCACCAATACCCCTTCCAAACCACTCCGTATCCTCCTGCTCTCGCCGCGCGGCCCGCTGTACAAGCACCGCACCGGCATCTGGAAGAAGTCCCTGCGTTACGCGCCGCTTACCCTGACGACGCTCGCCGCCCTGGTCCCGCCGGAGTTGAACGTGGAGATTGCCCTGGTGGACGAGGGGATTGACGAGATTGACACCGGAGCCGAGGCGGACCTCGTTGGTATCAGTGCCATCACGGGCACGGCTCCCCGCGCCTACGAGATGGCGCGGGAGTTCCGACGGCGCGGCATTCCCGTCGTGCTGGGTGGCGTTCACCCCACGCTCGTCCCGGACGAGGCCGCGCGCCACGCCGATTCGGTGGTTGTCGGTTACGCCGAGCAGAGTTGGCCCCAACTGCTGCGCGATTTCGTGGGCGGGCAGATGCAGCCGCGCTACCTCCAGCAGCCGGGCCTCAGCCTCGCTAACCTGCCCGTGCCCCGCCGCGAGATGCTGCCCGGCAGCCAGTACGCCACACTGCACACCATCGAGGCGACACGGGGCTGCATCCATCGCTGCGACTTCTGCGTGGTGCCCTCGGCCTGGGGCCGCCCCTTGCAGCGGCCCGTCGGGGAGGTGGTGGACGAGATTCGCGCGATGCGGGCGCGGCGGCTCATCTTCCTGGACCTGAACCTCATCGCGGACCTCGACTACGCCAGGGAACTCTTCACGGCGCTGATTCCCCTCAAGGTGACGTGGGGCGGGCTGGCGACGACCCTCATCGCGTGGGACGACGACCTGCTGGCCCTCGCGGCGCGGAGCGGCTGCCGGGGGCTGCTCATCGGCTTCGAGACGCTCTCGCCCGACTCGCTGGCCGAGGTTCACAAGGGGTTCAACGCGCGGAAAGATTATCACTACGTCATGCGGCGGCTCCACGAGCATGACATCGCCGTTATGGGTACTTTCGTCTTCGGCTTCGACCACGACACGCGCGAGAGCTTCGGGGAGATTGCCGAGTTCGTCCACGAGGCGAACATTGACCTGCCCCGCTATGCCATCCTGACGCCCTTCCCAGGCACGCCGCTCTTTCGCCGCCTCAAGGCTGAGGGGCGCATCCTCACTGAGGATTGGAGCCTCTACGACGGGCAGCACGTCGTCTACGAGCCGCGCCAGATGAGTCCCGACGCGCTGCTGCGTGGAACGGAGTGGGCTTGGAAGCAGACCTACAGCTATCGCTCTATCGCCAAGCGGCTGCTCGGCGCGCGGAAGCTGCTGCCCGTCGCCATCCCCGCGAACCTGGGCTATCGCTTCTACGCGCACAACTTGCACCGCTATTACACCTGCGACTGGCTGCTGGCGCGGCAGGCGGCGTGAGATGAATGCGGAATGAACAGCAAACGGATTTTCACCACAAAGGCACAAAGAACACAAAGAACGGCCACAAAGGCTTTCTTCGAGTGGTGTTTGGAGAAGCCCTTTGCGTCCTTGCATTATGGGTTGTCGGCATCCTATGAGCAACGTTGAACATGATTGAGACCCCCTTACGGCCACGCGAGGCTGTCCGGCTCGATGGTCGCAGAACCCTCTTCAATAACCCGGAGGTGGTGACGCCGGGCTGGTACGTCGTGGCGCGCTCGAAGGAGGTGCAGGCGGGCGAGGTGCGCGGTGCCACGCTTGGTGAGCAGCGCGTGGTGGTGTACCGCGACGCGGCGGGAACGGTTCACGGGATGGATGCGCGCTGCCCTCACCTGGGCGCGGATTTACGGCACGGGACTGTCGTGGGGGATGGGATTCAGTGCGCTTTCCACCACTGGTGCTTCGGGCCGGACGGCGCGTGCCGCGAGGCCCCCGGTCTAGCCGCCGTTCCCAAGCGTTCCACCCGCGCCTATCCGGTTCAGGAGCGGTGGGGATTCGTCTGGCTCTTTTACGGCTCTAAGCCGCTATGGGAGTTGCCGGAGCCACCGAACCATCAACGATGGCGCGTCATCCGGCCTCCCTCGCAACACATTCGCTGCCATCCGCACCTCGTCATCGCCAACGGGCTGGACGCCTCGCATTTTGAGGCGCTGCACGGGATGACCTTTACTGCGCCCAGCCGCCTCATTGTGGAGGAGCCGTACCGCGTCACCGTGACATTGCAGGGGCGGCCTAACTCGGCGCGGCTCCAGCGAGTGACAGGCACGGTGGAGCGCGACATCGCGGCGAGTTTTACCACCATCGGCGGCAATCTCGCATGGGCTTCGGTGGAATCGCCCGTTCGCTTTCACGTTCTCTTTTCGGGCCGACCCTCCGAGAAGGGCGGCTGCCACACGCAGACGGTGCTCTTCCTGCCCAGGAACCCGGGCGGCTTCTTCCGCGCCTTCGCCTCCATGTACATTCTGCTGCGGGATGACCGCCGCATCCTAGACGACATTCGCTTCTTCCCCGGCTTCACCGAGCGCGACGCGCCACTGCAAGCCTTCGCCAACCTCGTGAACGGGATATGAGATGCGGGATGCGGGATACGAGATACGGGGTGCGGGATACGAGATGCGAGATATGGGATACGGGATAACGGCTCTTGTCGCCCTGCTAAGAAGCCTCTTGCGTCTTTGCGCCTTCGCCTAAAGCGCCTACCGTCGGTGCGACTTTGCGTTATGCCGTAATCTGTAATCCGTTAGCGGTCGTCGGTCGTCGGTCGTCGGTCGTCATCACCTGTGAGGCTAGAGTAGAGAGACCATGAGATTGACCATCGTTCATCCCTGCATCGGGCGGCGTGTCGGAGAGCCGTACATCCGAAGCTGGCAGATGGAGCCGCTCGCGCCCGCCGCTCTGGCGGGGCTGACACCGCGTGACGTGGAGGTGAAGTTCTACGACGACCGGATGGAGTTGATTCCCTACGACGAGCCGACCGACCTCGTCGCTATCAGCGTGGAAACCTACACGGCCAAGCGCGCCTACCAGATTGCCTCCGAGTATCGCCGCCGGGGCGTGCCCGTCGTGATGGGCGGCTTTCACCCGACGCTGGTGCCGGACGAGGTGAGCGACTACGCGGAGGCGACCATCATTGGCGAGGCGGAAGGACTGTGGCATCAGGTTATCGAGGACTTCCGCAGTGGGCGGCTGCAACGCTTCTACAAGCAGCCCTCGCGCCCGTCGTTGAGCGGCCTGCGGCTGGACCGGAGCATCTTCGAGGGCAAGCGCTACCTGCCGATTGGGCTGGTCGAGGCGGGGCGCGGCTGCCACTTTCGCTGCGAGTTCTGCGCGATTCAGTCCTACTTCAGCAGCACGCAGACGCGCCGCCCCACCGAGGAAATCATCGCGGAGCTACGCACCCTCGACAAGAAACTCATCTTCTTCGTGGACGATAACATCACGTCGAACATGGAGCAGGCCAAGGAGTTCTTCCGCGCGCTGATTCCTCTCAAGATTCGCTGGGTCAGCCAAGCGAGCATCAACGCCGCGCACGACGAGGAGTTCCTGCAACTGCTCAAGGCGAGCGGCTGCCAGGGGCTACTCATCGGCTTCGAGACGCTGAACCCCAACAACCTGAAGCGGATGCACAAGGGCTTCAACACGATGAAGGGCGGCTACGAGAAGGCGCTGGCGAACCTGCGCCGCTACGGGATTCGCCTGTACATCACCTTCATCCTGGGCTACGACGACGACAACGGCGACACCTTTCGGGAGACGCTGGACTTCGCCATGCGCCACAAGTTCTACATCGTCGCCTTCAACCACCTGACGCCCTTCCCCGGCACGCCGCTCTACGAGCGGCTGGAACGGGAGGGGCGGCTGCTCTACGACAAATGGTGGCTCCACCCTGATTATCGTTACGGCATGGTGCCGTTCGTGCCGCAGGGGATGACGGCGGAGATGGTGCAGGAGCGGTGCATCGAAGCGCGCCAGAGCTTCTACAGCCTGCCCTCCCTCTTCCGCCGCAGCCTGGACTTTCAGGTCAACAGCAACAACTTCTTCATGTGGTCCAACTTCTTCGTCATCAATCTGATGATGCGGAAGGAGGTCCTCCAGCGCCGCGACTTCCCATTGGGCGACGAGGCGTACACGAAGCCCCTGGTGAAGGCGGCACACAGCGGCGAGGCAGTGAGGCTGTCGCCGTTGGAGACTCTGACGTCTGGAATCGCGCTGGCAGGTTGACGCCTGCCGCGTGTGCGGAAGGAGCGCGGCGTGAGCGTGCTGATTCTTACAGGGCCGTCGGGCGCGGGAAAGAACACCATCGCCGTAGACCTTGCCCGGAAGCTGGACCGCTGCGTGGTCATTGACGTGGACCTCGTGCGCTGGATGGTGGTGCGCCCGCACATCGCTCCCTGGGATGGCGAGGAGGGGCGGTTGATGCTCCAGCTTGGGGCGCGCAACGCCTGCCTGCTGGCTAACAGCTTTCTGGACGCCGGGTTCGACGTGGTGATTCTCGATGTGCTTCTGGAGGAGACGGCGCAGATTTATCAGGCAGAGTTGCGGGTCCGTAACCTGCCCATCGTCTTGCTGCTGCCAACCTTCGCGGAGATTAGGAAGCGGACCCACCAGCGCGGCCCGCGCCTGAAGGAAGAAGAGGTTGAATTGCTCTATCACTGGCAGTGCAACTTCAGCGCCTACAGCCTGAAGATAGACAACACGAACCTTCCCGCCGAGGAGGTGGCGGAACGGCTGACGACCATCGTGCAGCGCGCGACGCCTGCCCGACTGTAGCGACGACTCCTCCGTGTCCGAATTCAGCTTCGATCTCGCCACGCCGGAAGATGACGCGGCTATCCGTCGGCTGCTGGCGACGAACCCGGTGCCGGGCCACATCACCCTCACCTACGAGCGGGAGCCGAACTATTTTCTGGGCTGCGGCACGATGGGCCACTTCTGGCAGGTGCTGGTGGCGCGGCACCGCCCAACGGGCGCGGTGGCAGGCATCGTCTGCCGGGCCACGCGCCCGCTCTTCGTCAACGGGCAGGTCGAGGAAGTGGGCTACTGGAGCCAGCTTCGCGTGGACGAGCGGTTCCAGGGGCGGTGGCTGGTGGCGCAGGGCTTCCGGTGCCTGCGCGAGATGCACGAGGATGGCCGCGCGCGCGCCTACCTCGCCACGATTATCGAGGAGGGCCGCGAGGCGCGGGGCGTGCTGGTGGAGCGGCCCCGCCGCCACTTCCCGGCCTTTCG
>DASVVH010000397.1:0-4381 GCA_036386615.1 Ardenticatenaceae bacterium | reverse complement strand
CTCGAAAAACTCCGGCGGCCCACCGACACGAAGTTCCGGCGCGAGTTCTACAAGCTGGCTAACCTGCGTCAGCCCGTACTCGTCCGAAGTCTCCTGCGTCACGGCCAGTGCCTGCGTGTTATTGAAGGGCGCGGGGTCCAGCCAGGTGATGTCGAACTGCTCCTCGTACCCCTCCTTCACCGCCGTGTAAATCTGCTGTCGGTCCATCGAGGGTGCTTCCATTTGCAGGATGCTCAACAACCCCGTCGAGGTATACTCCGGGTAGAGGTCAATGTCCCCTTGCAGCATCGCCTCGTGAATCACTGACTCGGTGCCGAGACCCAGATTCCGTTCCACCGTGAACCCGGCGCTCTCCAGCAGCAGCGCGTACATCTCCCCGATGATGAAGGCTTCCGTGAACCCTTTCGACGCGATGCGAATGGGACCACCTTCCGTCATCCCGGCCTCGCCCTCCGCGCCTTCCGTGTCCGTCATCGCCTCGGTCTCGGTCCCTTCCTCTACGGCTGCCGTCGCGCTTGCTACAGGGCCAGTCTGGCCCGTGTCACTCCCGGTATCAGTAGTTTCCGTGCCTGTCTCGCCCTCTGTAGCCCCATCCCCCGCACCGCCGCCACCACATGCGGCCAGCGCCAGCGCCAGAACGAGGATAAAGGTTAACAACAACGATTTGCGGTTCATCTCTCAATCTCCATTTACACTGCGGTTGAAACCCGTGACCCGCGCGTCACAGGCTGTCAGGCAGGGTCCAGCCCCGCCCCACGTCACACTGCCAGTATAGTCCCTCTGCGCGACACTCGAACCATCTGCCCTCCCTCAACGCTTCACAATCTTCCACGCTAGCGCGCCTCCGGCACCGCCAGCCACCGTTGCAGCGACGAAAGAATCAACTCCGACAGTAGCGCCAGCAGCGCAATCGGAATCGCCCCGGCCAGCATAATATGCGCTCGCCGCACCGCCATCCCGCGCACCACGAAATCGCCAAGCCCGCCCGCGCTGATGAGCGCGGCCAGCGCGGCACTCGAAATCACCTCGATGGCCGCCGTGCGGATGCCCGTCAGGACGATAGGCAGCGCCAACGGAAACTCCACCCTCCGCAACACCTGCCACTCCGACATCCCCATGCCCCGCGCCGCCTCCAGCACGTCCCGGTTCACGCCCCGAAACGCCGCGTAGGAGTTGATGAGCACGGGCGGGCAGGCCAGCACCGTCAGCGCCACCAGCGCCGGGCCTCGGCCCAGCCCCAAATATGGAATCGCAAGGAACAGAATAGCCAGACTCGGCACCACGCGCACCGCGTTGAAGCCGTTGATAACCACGTCCGCCAACTCCGTGCGCCGCGCAATCCACAGCGCCAGCGGCACGCACAACAGAACGGCGATGCCCAGCGCGACGCCGCTCAGTTCCAGGTGAGTACGCACCGCCTCCCAGAAGCGTTCGCTATTCTCAACCCCGTACTCCCACGTCTGTTGTAACAGTTCCATCCGCTAGCAACCCTCGCCTGCCTGAAGTCTGACCCATAATTCTTGCGCTATCATTACATCTCGCAACTAGCTGACATTTACATTTTGCAGATGCCTGTCACCTGTTTATTAAAGCATGACCAATGCCTCGCTGTAGGTCAAGTCTCTCCCCTCCCCTTTGCCGAACCCGCCACCCCCGCTATCCTTAACCCGCCGCGCCTGTCCTGATTCCGTTTCCGTTCATTCAGCATTCCCACTTCCGCATTCCGCATTCAAATGTCCATCCACTTCGACCAAAGCCTCCTCCGCGATTTCGACGCCGCCATTGACCGCGAGTGGCTCATCACCAACGGCATCGGCGGCTATGCTGCCAGCAGCCTCCTCGGCGCGCACACCCGCCGCTACCACGCCATGCTCGTTGCCGCCACCGAAGGGCTACAGCGCGTCGCCACCTTTAGCCGCGCCGACGCCATCGCCCTCTATAAGGGCCGCACCTACGACCTCACCACCGCCTACTTTCGGGGCGGCACCGTTCAGCCGATGGGCTACCTCAACCTCCACAGCTTCCGCCTCGATGGCACCGTTCCCGTCTGGACATGGCAACTCGACGACGCCACCATCGAGCAGCGCGTCCTCCTCGCCTGGGAACAAAACGCCGTCTACGTCGTCTTTCGTGTTCTGCAAGCCACCGAACCCCTCACCCTCCGCGTCCGCCTCCTTCACACCGTCCGCGACCACCACGACGAGACGAAGCACGATTGGCGTCCGCAAGTCACCGACATGGGGAGCTACTATCGCATCGCCCGCGACGAGCAGGGCTTCTTCCTCCGCGCCGACGAGGCACAATCCTGGGCACCCAATGCCGCCTGGCTCAAGGGCATCTTCTGGCTCGAAGAGCAGTGGCGCGGCAAAACCGACCACGAGAGCCTCTTCCAGTTCGGCGACTACACGCTTGAGCTATCCAAGGGCCAGGAATGGCAGGTCAGCGCCACCACCGAGCCGGACCCCCACCCCATCCTCAGCCGTCGCTGGAACGAAGTCCAGCAGGAGCGCGCCGCCCGCGACGAATCCCTGCTTCAAAGCGCCCTCCCCCACCTCGGCTTGGACGCGCCCGCCTGGATTCGCCAACTCGTCCTCGCCGCCGACCAGTTCATCATCACCGTAGAGCGGGGCGGGCCGCAGCGCACCATCCTCGCGGGGTATCCCTGGTTCACCGACTGGGGCCGCGACACCATGATTGCCCTGCCCGGCCTCTGCCTTGCCACGGGCCGCCACGACGACGCCAAAGCTATCCTCCGCGCCTTCGCCCGCTACGTGGACCAGGGCATGCTCCCCAACCGCTTCCCCGACGAGGGTGAGACCCCGGAGTACAATACCGCCGACGCCACCCTCTGGTTCTTTGACGCCATCGGCCAGACCTGGCAGGCGACGGGTGACGCCACCCTCCTCCGCGACCTCTACCCCGTGCTCGAAGAGATTGTTCACTGGCACCAGCGCGGCACCCGCTACAACATCCACCTCGACTCGGATGGCCTGCTCGTCGCGGGCACCGAGGGCACGCAACTCACCTGGATGGACGTGAAGATTGACGACTTCGTGCCCACCCCGCGTCACGGCAAAGCCGTCGAACTCAGCGCCCTTTGGTACAACGCCCTCCGCTGGATGGCCCGCTTCGCCGAAGCGCAGGGGCTGGACCCTAGCCAGTGGGACCGCATGGGCCAACAGACCCAACACGGCTTTGCCCGCTTCTGGAACCCCGAAACAGGCTACCTCTTCGACGTGCTGGACCGCGACGGCCAGAATGACCCCTCCCTGCGCCCCAATCAACTCTTCGCTCTCTCCCTCGCCCACCCCATCCTTGCCGACCCCCAACAGGCAAGCTCCATCCTCGCCGCCTGCGCCGAACACCTCCTCACCCCTGTCGGCCTCCGCTCCCTCTCGCCGGAGCATCCAGACTACAAGGGTCAGCATGGAGGCCCGCGCGAGGAGTTTGACCGCGCCTATCACAACGGCACCGTCTGGGGCTGGCTCATCGGCCCCTACCTCCGCGCCCTGAAGAATCAGGGTGCCTCCACAGACGAAATCCGTGCCCACCTGGAAGGAATGCGCCAGCACCTCCACAATGGCGCGGTTGGCACCATCGCGGAAATCTTTGATGGCGACCCCTCGCACCACCCGCGCGGCTGCTACGCGCAAGCCTGGTCCGTCTCCGAAGTCCTCGCCCTCTGGTGGGAGACAGAGAAAAATGACGCTGGCACTACTCAGAGCACCTGAAATCCTGCGGGCCGTGACTGCTACAAATATTGCGCCACTCTCACACTGAATTGTATTGGCTCAACGCTAGAAAGGGTGAGGGCGTGTGAGTGAAATGACCTTGAACGGTATACCCATGACCTCAATTCGATAATCGTCGAATTGTTGACGCCTACCTGCGCCGTTGTTATGCTTGCACAATCCTGTCTTGGGTCTATCTCAGGGCGTGCAGCCGGAGGCCAGGGCGTAGTGGCGCGGGCTGATTCCGCGCCATCCCTCTGGGGACAGAACGCTAACAGGTCACTGAAGGAACATGACGGAGGGCACACGAAGATGGAGATACAAACACGTCTGATTATGGTCGAAGGCGTACCCTTCACCGGAAAATCCACCCTCTCGGAGTTCGTTGCCCAGCAACTCCGTCTGAATGGTGTCGAGGCGCACTGGGTTTCGGAAGGAATGTTGTTGCACCGCCACTTTCCGCATGTGCTTGCGAGCTTCGACCAGCAGCAGTCCGTCTCGGAAGCGGAGACATGGGAGGACTGGAGCGCCTTTGTGCAGGCAATCATGGCCGCGCCCACCTCCTTCGTCGTAGACAGCGCCCTGTCGTATGTTGCCATCTTCCCACCTCCAAGTTCCGTTGGCCGTTCTTCATCCTTCATCCCTCATCC
>DASVVH010000396.1:0-2355 GCA_036386615.1 Ardenticatenaceae bacterium | reverse complement strand
AGGTGTTGGAGGCGACAGCAAGCGAACCACCTCCCCTTGTCATGCTGAACGGAGTGAAGCATCCACCCAGCATGCTTCACCCTCACCAGCGATTGCAAGAGCTTCCAGCATTTTACGGATAGAGACTAAGGCCATCGTCTGCGTTCCAGCTCCACAAAATGCATAGGTCATAGAAAAAGGGCCGCCATCGAGAGCGGCCCCCTCTATATAACGGGTTCAGCTAGACGGTTGCGCTGGCGAGCGGCCCGGCCTCCTCGATGCGGACGTAGCTGTCGCGGTCCTGCCCCTGTAGCTCCTCCTCGAACTTCAGGAAGTTGCGGCGGAACATCTCGGCCAGCTTATGAGCCTGCTGGTCGTAGGCTTCCCTATCGGCCCACGTCCGGCGCGGCTGAAGCACCTCGTCAGGCACGCCGGGGACGTGAACCGGAACGTGGAGGCCAAAGATGGGGTCCTGCACCGTCTCCACGCCGTCCAGCTTCCCTTCCAGCGCCGCGTGCAGCATGGCGCGGGTGTGGTCAATCGGCATCCGGTGCCCCTCGCCGTAGGGTCCGCCCGTCCAGCCCGTGTTGATGAGCCAGACCTGTGAACCGTGCTCTTCCAGCCTCTGTCCGAGAAGATGCGTGTAGACGGTCGGGTGCAGCGCCAGGAAGGGCGACCCGAAACAGGCGCTGAAGGTCGCCTGCGGCTCCGTCACGCCGCGCTCCGTCCCCGCGACCTTCGCCGTGTAGCCACTGATAAAGTGGTACATCGCCTGCTCGTTGGTCAGTTTGGCGATGGGCGGCATCACCCCGAAGGCATCGGCGGTCAGGAAGAAGATGTTGCGCGGGTGCCCGCCCTGGCCGCTCGGCTCGTAGTTGGGGATGTAGGGGAGTGGGTACGAGGAGCGCGTGTTCTCCGTGATGTAGTCGCTCGACAGGTCCAGTTGGCGGGTGAACTCGTCCACCACCACGTTTTCCAGAATCGTGCCGAAGCGGTGAGTCGCGCTGTGGATGGCAGGCTCGGCCTCCGCGCTCAGATTGATGACCTTGGCGTAGCAGCCGCCCTCCAGGTTGAAAACGCCATCGTCATCCCAGCCGTGCTCGTCGTCGCCGATGAGCGAGCGCTCAGGGTCGGCGGAGAGCGTCGTCTTGCCCGTCCCGCTCAGGCCGAAGAAGAGCGCCGTGTCGCCATCGGGGCCGATGTTGGCCGAGCAGTGCATCGAGAGCACCCCCCGGAGCGGCAGCACGTAGTTCATCACAGAGAAGATAGACTTCTTCATCTCGCCCGCGTACTGCGTCCCCGCGACCAGCACCATCTTCTTGTGGAAGTTCAGCACCACCGCGTTCGGACCCCGGAAGCCGAGTTCCTGCCAGTTCTCGACCTTGAGATTCGGCGCGTGAAGAATCACGTAGTCCGGCACGAACGTCCTGAGCGCCTCAACATCCGGGCGGATGAACATATTGTAGATGAAGAGGTTGTGCCACGCGTTCTCGTTCACCACGCGCACGCCCAGGCGGTACGCCTCGTCCGCCCCCACGTACACGTCCCGCGCGAAGAGTTCGGGGCAGCGGTCCAGGTACTCCACGATTTGGCGGTGCAACTCGTCGAAGGCTTCCTCCGAGACGGGACGATTGACCTCGCCCCACCAGATGTTGCCCTCGGTGCTCGGCTCCCGCACCACGAAGCGGTCCTTGGGCGAGCGGCCCGTGTGTGGGGCCGTAATCGCGTTGAAGGAGCCATTTGCGGTCAGCACCCCCTCGTTGCGGCGGGAGGCATTCTCGACCAACTCGGCGGGGCTAAGGTTCCAATAGACGTGGCCCTCCGGCGACAGGCCATGATGGGATAGACCGTGCGTGCTCTCTCGGTTCATAACCAGATTCTTCCTCCGTGTGGGCGAAGCCGGGGCACATCGGCGTGCATCTCAGGGGTTGCCATAAACCCATACCCGCCTCGCGGCGATGATTCGATTGTTAGACTGCCGTAGCAGGATTTTTGAATTGAAATGAGTTGGCGAAGAGATTGGATGGCGGTGGTGCTGGCGCAGGTTCGGGCCGGTTGCCCGGCGGGGAGCAGAGAAGCGAATTCCATGCCTACCGCGTGCGGAGTGGCGCGGCAGGAGTACGGAGCGGTGGCAGGCAGCCTTGCCTGTCATGGAATGAGCCTCGTTGCTCAACCTGACTTATCCTCGTTTCAGAGACAACAGGAACTCTATACTACCATCCTGCGGGAGCCACCGCAAAAATCGCGGGCTTCTACCAGGGCCGTGCCGGGGTCAAACAAACGTCAAATATCTCCGCAGTCGGCACTCATGTACATAATAACACTACTGGCCTTATGTGCGGTTGGATACTGGCCGTTACTGGCCTTTACTGGTCT
>DASVVH010000395.1:0-3712 GCA_036386615.1 Ardenticatenaceae bacterium | reverse complement strand
GAGCATCTGCTCTTCGGGCAGCGAGTGCTCCGTCGTCTTCGTCTCCTCGATGGCCGGGGCCTCCGGCATGATGACCGCGAGGATGATATAGACGAGGATACCGGGAACGGGACCGAGTGCCAGCAGGACAAAGAGAATTCGCACGAGGGTAGGGTCGAGGTCGAAGTACTCGGCAATGCCCGCGCACACGCCCGCTATCATTTGGTCGTTTCGGCTGCGATACAGTTTCTTGTTCATGTTAGCTCCTTTGAGACTCTTGCGGGAGTCATTTGTAGTTGTTTTCGTAAGCATGGTTTCCATACCTGCCTTGTTACCCTGTACGCAAGGAAAGGGTTTGGGTTGCAACCTGCAACTGTGAGCAGAGCACCACCGAGGCTCATGCAGGGGGTGTCAAAGCTGGAGGTCAGGTGGAGCGGGTTATTGGTCGCCCAGGCTACTTTATGTGAACAAAGGCCGACAAAAGCCGACATTGGAAGGCGATAATGTCGGCCCTTGTTGACATAAGGTGAAAACCCGAAGGCAAAGTAGACCTGTATTCCCGCTCCACCGCTACGATGTTTCGCGGTGACGTACGCTCCAAGGGGCATGACTTGCATAGCTTTGGGATGGTCGCTACGAACGAATTGGGCAAAATTGCGACCTCTTCGATAGTGTGTTAGGATAGCAAATGATAGGTGCCGCACTACCCTTTTGGGTAATGCTGGTATCCCACCTTCACGCTTGGCGCAGACACTTCACTGGTGTCTATAGTGCTCGCATCACGTACCAACCCTTCACCCATCGTTCAGCGCAGTTACACAGTTCACCCTCCATCTTCCGGCACATCCGCCCTGTCTCTCAGGTGGTGTGCTGCTCTACTTTCATCAACTGACTGGTGTCTCACAGTACCGGGGTTATCTTCCCCACACAAGTGAAAGCGAGGAAGCCTATCGAGTGATCTCGGCCTGCCGTACCGGAACGAAACCATTCGTTCCATACTGCAAACACTCAAATAGGAGAATTCTGGATGCGTAAAGTACAAGCTTTGTTCGTGACCCTGCTGGTTGTTCTAATATCCGCAGGGCTGCTATCGGTCTCGCTCGCAGCCCCCACCCCGACTGGTAGTCTCGCTTCCAACCCGGCAATCGCCGATGCGGATGGCGGCGACGCCGCCCCTCGCGCGTCGCATCGTCTCATCGTCCAACTCAAGTCGCCCTCGCTCGTCGAATGGGCAACTGAGTCGAATCAGTCGCTGTTGTCGAACGGGCGGTTGTTGACGAACGCCCCAGCGGCACAGGCGTACGTCAATCAGCTTCAGAACGAGCAGGCAGCGTTCCTCAGCGCCATGAGCGCGGCGGTTCCTGAAGCGGCAGCGGCTCACTACCTCAACGAGAGGGGCGTTTCCGTTCAGGCCAGCTATCAGGTGGTCTTGAACGCGGTGGCCGTTGAGGTGGACACCAAGTCCGTGAGTCTGGCGCAGGCAACGCGCCGTCTGATGCAGGTTCCGGGCGTCGCCGCGGTCTACCGCGACTACGCGCACACGCCGGACCTGTACGCGAGCCGCCCCCTCATCAACGTGGATGCACTCTGGAACAACCCCGCCATCGGCGGGATGGAGAACGCGGGCGAGGGCATCAAGATTGCCTCCGTTGACGGCGGTCTGCACCACGACGCGCCGATGTTCAGTGGCGAGGGTTACGAGTACCCCGAGGGATACCCCGAAGGTGGTCTGGGCGACACCGCCAACAACAACGGCAAGATTATCGTCTCGCGCGCCTATTTCCGCCCCTGGGACGCGCCTGCCCTTGGCGACGAGCACACCTGGCCGGGCGAGAATGGCACCAGCCACGGCGTCCACACCGGCTCGACGGCTGGTGGTAATGCCGTGACTGCCAACTACTACAACCTGACCTACGAGGTTAGTGGCGTCGCTCCCCGCGCCTGGATGATGAGCTATCGCGTCTTCTACGAGAGCGTCACTGGCGATGGGAGCTTCTACAACGTCGAAGGTATCGCCGCGCTGGAAGACGTCATCCGCGATGGCGCGGACGTGGTGAACAACTCGTGGGGCGGTGGCCCCGGTAGCGGCGGCGGTGCCGCCGACGCGCTCGACACCGCGCTCATCAACCTGAACGCGGCGGGCGTCTTCGTCAGCATGTCCGCGGGCAACAGTGGTCCATCAGCCGCGACGACGGACCACCCCTCAGACGACTACATTATCGCGGCAGCCAGCACGACGACGGGGACCATAGCTGCCGGGCGGTTCAACGTGACCGCGCCGGAGCCAGTGACCGATGAGGCCCTGCTGGATGTACCTTTCGGCACCGCCAGCTTCGGTGACCCGCTCGAAATCGGTGAGGTCTATACCTCCGACTACCTGCCGAGCGAGGTCGTCAGCCCCACGAACATCACGGGCTGCGCTCCCTGGCCGGAAGGCACCTTCGAGGGCACCGCCGCTCTGATTCAGCGCGGTGGTTGTGACTTCAGCCAGAAGGTGTGGTACGCGCAGGAGGCGGGCGCTGAGTTCGTCGTGATTTACAACCAGCCAGCGAACGGCGAAAATATCGGCGGCATGGGCGCTGGCGCGTTCGCCTCGGGAGTGACCATCTCCTCCATCCTGATTCCGCAGAGCGCGGGCGAGGCGATGGTGGACTGGTACGAGGAGCACGGCGAAGCGGCTCAATTCACGCTGGACCTGAATGCCTATCAAGCCGGGAACACGCCTGACATTATCATCGGCTTCAGCAGCCGCGGCCCCGGCATCGGCAACGTACTGAAACCGGATATCGCCGCGCCGGGCGTGAACATCCTGGCGCAGGGATACGACCCTGAAGCTACCGGCGAGGCCCGCCACCTGGGCTACGGACAGGTCTCCGGTACCTCGATGGCGTCACCGCACATCGCAGGCTCGGCGGCACTGCTCCGGCAGCTTCACCCTGAGTGGAGCAACTCGGACATCAAGTCCGCGCTGATGACGACCTCCAAGTACATGGAAGTGTACACAACGGATGGCGTGCCTGCCCAGCCGCTGGACATGGGCGCGGGTCGCCTGGACCTGACCCACGCCGCCGACCCCGGCGTCCTGCTCGATACGCCGAGCATTGGCTTCGGCATCGTGCCGAGTGGCACGATGGAATCCATGACGGTTACCGTCCGCAGCGTTGCCAACGCGACGGAGACCTACGAGTTGAGCACGCTCTACACGGGCGACAGCTTCACGCAGACGACGTCGCTGCCCGGCTTCACGGTCAGCCCAACCTCGCTCGAACTGGATGCTGGCGAGACGGCGCAGGTCGTCGTCACGTTCGACTCGATGACAGGGCGTGGCATCGGCGACAACCAGGGCTACATCATCATGGATGGCGAGACGCACGACGCGCACATGCCGGTCTGGGCGCGCGTTACCCATCCAGAGGGTTTCGGGGCGGACATCCTGGTCCTGGACAATGACGGTAGCACGACGTTCGGCTTCCCCGATTACTCGGAGTACTACTCCGCAACGCTCGATGCGCTTCCCTACAGCTACGACTATCGGGATCTCGACGCCGAAGTCCTCAACGGCTTCCCCGACGACTTCCTGAACATCGTAGACTTGCTGCCCTACAAGGCCATCGTCTACTTCACGGGCGACAACTTCTATCCCAACGGGACGGCGACGGTAGCCACCCCGTTGACCCAGGCGGACATGTACGCGCTGAACGAGTACGCCAGCGCGGGCGGGCACATCATCGCC
>DASVVH010000394.1:0-5590 GCA_036386615.1 Ardenticatenaceae bacterium | reverse complement strand
AGGGGACGGCATATTGAAGAGCCACCAGGAAATCTCTAAGAGCCGTGGAAAGGAAAGCTGTGGAGTGAAAAGAAAGATAGCCAGCCTATGACGCTCATCTCGCTGGATGGCAGCCAGTTCAACGATGTAGACACTCTCCTGCTGGGCGCGCGGTCGCTGTCGGCGGCGACGGGGCAGCCGTTCGAGATGAAGGAGGTCGGGAAGATTGCGAGCACGCAGGGGGTGACGCCCCTGCACCTGACGGTGATGCGGGCGCTGGCGCGGCTGTGCGGCGCGGAGATGAAGGGCGAGGCGGTCTCGGCGAAGACTGTGCGCTTCACGCCGAAGCACGCGCCGCAGGCCCGCGACTTCGTGGTGGACATGGGGGAGACAACGGGCCGCCCCTTGACAGCCCCGGTGACGCCGCTGATGGAGGCGCTGATTCCGGCACTGGCGGCAGCCGATGGGGATACGCTTGTGCGGCTGCGGGGGGTGAACGCCAGCCCTTTCAGTCCAAGCGCCTTCTGGGTACGGGAGACACTGGCTCCGATGCTGGCGTGGCTGGGCATGGAGGTGGCAGTCGAAATCGAGAAGTGGGGCTGGCACCCGGAGGGTGGAGGCGAGACGACGCTGGTGGTCGAGGGAGGCTGGCTGAAAACGCAGGCTCGCGGGAGCCTGGTGTGGGAGGAGCGCGGAGACTTGGTGGGGCTGTGGGCGGTGGCGGCACTCAGCCCACGCCTGGAGGAGCGCGCGGGGCAGCAGATGGTGAGCACGCTGCAAAAGGAGTTGGCACGAGAGCCATTCGAGGCGATGCAGATAGAGGTGCGGCGCGTGCGCTCGCCGGGGCCGGGAAGTGGGCTGTTCCTGGCGCTTCAGTTCGAGCAGGTGACGGCAGGCTTCGAGGCGGTTAGCCACCGGGGAATGTCGGCGGAGCAGGTGGTGCAGGACGCAACCAGCGCCATGAGCCAGTATTTCTGGAGCGACGCCGCGCTTGCGGCGGAGTTGGGCCGCGCGCTGATGATTCCTCTGGCGCTGACGGGGCAGCCTGCCAGCTTTACGACTAACGAGTTGACGCCCGCGATGCGCGTGCTGGAGTACCTGATTCCGCAGTTCCTACCCGTGAAGGTGAGCCTGTCGAAGCACGCGGCGGGCGGGCAGGTGCAGATTCAGCCAAATCCTTCCGCCTGAAAAGGTGGGAAGCGGTTTGAATTCCCAATGAGGCGTGCTAGACTTCGGTTGCTCCCACTCGGTATGGGAGCAACTTTTTTGTGATAGGAACCTCGTCTATGCGCCGCTTCAATCTCTTGCTGGCCCTGCTCCTGTTGGCGGGCTGTTCGGCCTTGCCACGTCCGCCCGCCGCCACGCCGATTGCTGTTCAAGGTGGGGAGTTCGACCCCAGTTCAGTCCCAACACTTGTCGTGATACCGACTGTGACGCCCGGACTCGCCCCTGCGGCCTCACTGGAGCGGCTGGAAGGCGGCGAGACGACGCTGGAGGAATGGCGCGGCAAGGCGGTCATCCTCAACTTCTGGGCGACGTGGTGCTGGCCCTGCCGCCAGGAGATGCCCGCGCTGCAAGCGTTGCAGGATGGCAACGAGGATGTGGTGGTGGTCGGCGTGAACTTCGAGGAGTCGGCGGAGAAGGCGCAAGGGTTCGTGGATGAACTGGGCCTCTCCTTCCCCATCGTGCTGGACCCGGACGGAACGTTTGGCGCGGAACTGGACGTGGTGGGGCTGCCGACCACCTTCTTCATTGACGCGGAAGGGCGTATCGTGGGGAGCCATGTCGGGCAGTTGGACGAGGCCAAGCTTCAGGAGGCTCTTGAGATGCTTCGCGCACCATGAGCTTGAAAGAACGATAACCGGATGGATGTGCAGATGGAACGAGTTCTACGCTCGATGCGCGTGCTGTTGCAGTTCTACTTCAGCGACCCACTACTGCCTTTGCAGCTTCTGCTCTTCGCGGTGCTCGTGGTGGCGGCGGGGCTGCTCGCGCGGCGCTTGATGCGCGCCCAGTGGAAGATGCCGGGCTGGCGCTGGCAGGAACCATTGAAGCTACTTTATTTTCCGGTGCTGGCACTCATCGGCGGGCGGCTCATCTCGGCAGTGGCAGAGATGAGTGGGCGGGCGCTACCTGTCTTTGAACGGCTCTACGCCCTGTTCTGGATATTGCTGGCCTATCGTATTGCGCTGCTCATCGGCCACGCGCTGTTGCCCAGAAATATTGAGGTGCTCAGGCGGCGCATCCTCATACCTCTGGCGGTCCTGGCGGTGGTGTTGCGCCTCCTGGGGCAGTTGGGGCTGTTCGTGGACGTGCTCAATGCTCCATTTGTCACCTTCGGAACCTTTTCTATCTCGCTGGCCCTCATCCTTGTTGGGCCTGTGGCGCTGATTACCGTCTATGCCGCCGCGCAGGGGCTGCGAACAATTCTAACGGAGGACGTGCTGCCGCAGGTGGGCCTCAGCACCTCGCGGTCTTATGCCATCGGGACGCTGACCGGATACGTTGTCGTGGTGGGCGGGGTGCTGCTCACGCTGCGGGCCTTCGGGATTCCGCCGAGCACGCTGACGTTTTTGAGCGGGGCGCTGGCGGTAGGCGTCGGCCTCGGTTTGCAGAGCACGGTCAACAACTTCGTGAGCGGCTTCCTGTTGATGTTCGACCCGAACATCAGCGTGGGGGACCGAGTGGAGGTGGCGGGCGAGCGGGGCATCGTGCGGGAGATTGGGGTACGGAACACAGTTATCGAGGCGCTAGATGGGACGCGGGTGGTGATGCCAAACGCGACGCTCTCCAGTTCGCCCGTGTTGAATCTGACGAAGTCGTCGCGGACGAGCCGGGTGACGCTGGCGGTGACGGTGCCGGGCGTGGAGCCGCTTCAGGTTCGAGAGGCCATAGAGGCAGCACTGGAGGGCGGGGCAGCGATTCGCGCGACGCCGGAGCCGACGGTGGCGGTGCGGGGCTTCGCGGAAGGGAAGATGAACCTGGAGGTCATCTTCTGGGTGGCGGATGGCGCTCAACGGGAGGCTGCCACGCAGGAGGTGGCGGTTGCCATCTGGGAGCGGCTGCGGGCGCTCGGCTATGAGGAGGCGTCGGTGACACCGAGCTAGGGCTGGGGTTCAACCCCATGCTCAAGCTGACTCTGGTTCAAGGTTCATAGGACCGCCTGGGAGTATCCACGCGGTTCTTTTCCCCGTCGGTTTGGGCCTCGTCACGCGGGTTGATAGGGATGGGGTGGCTGGCGGTCTCATAGGCGGGCGGCAGGGGTATCTCCTGCTGGTAGCCCAGCGCCTCGGCGACGATGTAGAGGGGCCGCCCCTTGACTTCCTCGTAGATGCGCCCCAGATATTCCCCGATGATGCCCAGCGAGATGAGTTGCACGCCGCCGATGAAGAGGACGGCCACGAGGGTGGTCGCCTGCCCCAGCAGCGCGCCGGGCCAGAAAAGGCGTCCGACGACGGCGAAGATCATGCCGAGGAGGGCGAGGATGGCGCAGAAGAAGCCCATGTAGGTGGCAAACTGGAGGGGCATGTTGGAGAAGTTGGTGATGCTGTCGGCGGTGAGGCGGAGCATCTTCTTCAGAGGGTACTTGGTGCTGCCCGCGAAGCGCGCGTTGCGGCGGTAGGGGACGGCTACCTGCCGGAAGCCAACCCAGACGGAGAGGCCACGCATGAAACGGCGCTTCTCCCGCATGGAGCGGAGGGTCTGAACGACGGCGCGGTCCATGAGGCGGAAGTCCCCGGCATCGAGCGGGAGGTCTATGTTGGCGATGGCGCGGATGAAGCGGTAGAAGAAGGAAGCGGTCATCGTCTTGAACCAGGTTTCGCCCTCGCGCTCGGTGCGGACGCCGTAGGCGACCTGAAATCCCTCGCGCCAGCGCTGGTACATCTCGCGGATGACTTCGGGGGGGTCTTGGAGGTCGGCGTCTATGACGACGACGGCATCCCCCTGCGCGTAGTCGGTGCCCGCCGTGATAGCTATCTGGTGGCCGAAGTTCTTAGCGAAGGTGATGACGCGAACGCGGGGGTCGCGGGCGTGGAGGGCATGGAGCATCTGGGGCGAAGCATCGCTGCTGCCGTCGTCCACGAGGATGAGTTCATAGGGCTCGCCGAGGCTCTCCAGGACTGCCGTCATGCGGCGGTACGACTCCGGGAGGACTTCTTCTTCGTTATAGATGGGCACGACGACGGAGAGGACGGGACGCATGTTGGCTGCCTCGGTCAGGTAACTCTGTTTATTCACTGGAAGCTGAGAGCACGGGATTGTATCACAAGGGCGACTGGATTCTCAAAGGAGCGATGAGGGATGAACAATGAACGATGAGGTACGACAAAGGGCCAAGCAGGCGGCGAATGGCGAACAAATTAACAATGTGAAAGAATTGTAACAAAAGTTAGGAAATTGGGTATTGCAATTAACGAAAGTGGGTTCTATAATGTAGCAACTTCTTCGAGCAGATGTTCCTGTCTCCCGGCACCGCTCTATCATACCGAGGACCTCTCGCAATCACAAGGTTAGGCGCTCTATGACCCTTTACAATCCTTCCCTTCACCGCTCCGGCCAGGAGCGGGCACTTGACCCCCGACAGGCCCAGAGCTACCGGGCGCAGTTCCAGCGCATCAGCGAGGCGGCGCAGGGGCTGGTGGCCTTCGTGGCGGCGCAGCATCTTTCGGTCAGCACATTTCAGGGGTTCCGCAAGCGGGACGAACGGGCGCTGCTGACGCTCCGCACGGTGGGCAAGTCGCTCGACCTGGACCTGCCGGGGATGACGCGCTCCCTTTTCGAGCAGTTGGACCAGACGGCAACGATGTCGCTCATCGAGTTTCAGAACGCGGAGGCGGCGCACCTCTTCGCCACGATTGACAGTGTGGAGCCGGACGAGGTGAGCGTGGGCGATGGCCGGGCGGCTGCCGAACGGTTCCACTACGCGGTGGAGACGCGGGTGGCGCTGCTGCGGTTCGTGCTCGCCACGCTCAACCGCCGCTACCCGGCGGGGCACTTCGGCAATCTGGCGGAGGCGGCGGCGTGGACCAGCGCATTCTCGGCGGTGATTCAGGAGGCGGAGCAGGTAATCGAGGGAACGAAGTCGCTGCTGTACGACGAGGCGACGGCGGCGCAGAGCTACCTGGATACGCTGCGAAACCGCTTCGAGCTGCTGGAGGAGCAGGCGCGGGGCGCGGCGGTCGTGCTGGGTGGCGACTGGCGCGGCGTGCTGGGGCATGCCGAGGCGAGGATTCTGGACCAACTGGCGTGGCGGCACGAGCAGTTGGAGCGGCTGGCCTTTGGGGAGTTGACGGAGGTCCGCAAGTCGGGGTGGCTGGAGGCGGTGGCGTGGCAGACGGCGCGCCACGCGCCCGTGCTCGGCACGCTGCTGCTGGCGCTGGCGGGTGGCACGGCGATGGTCGCTCACCGGACGGGCACGCAGCCTGCGGTGTCGCTCAGTCTGCCTCTGAGTTCCGATGGGAACGGCGAGGGCGCGCGGAATTTCCCGGTGCTGGCGCGGCACACGGCGGTTGCCGAGAGTTTCGGGCAACGGGCGCGGGACGAGGTGGCGCAGTTCTTCGCCACGCAGCAGCGCGGGCGGCAGACGCTGCACATCGCGGACAGTGGGACG
>DASVVH010000393.1:0-1781 GCA_036386615.1 Ardenticatenaceae bacterium | reverse complement strand
GCAGGAAGAAGATGGTCAACGTCCAGATGGGGAAGACCCGGCGCGGCGGCAGTGGCGCTGCCACAACCGTTGACCCGGTGCGGCGTGGCGGCGGGCCATACTCGCGGACGGGACGGCGGGGCGCGGGCGTGACCTCGCGCGTGGGCGCGACGGAGGCGGTTGGTGGGGCGGCGTTATCCGCCACAGACGGCACGACGGGCGCGAGGCTGATGCGCGTCGGTTCGCCGCGCTGCACGGCGCGCAGCGAGTCAAGCATCTCGTTTACGCTGCCGAAGCGGTCATCGGGCCGCTTGGCGATGGCTTTCAGGATAATCTTTTCCAGATCGGGCAGAAGGTCGGGCCGCAGTTCGCTCGGTGGCGTCGGGGTCTCGAAGAGGTGGGCGCGCATCACCGTTGGGGCGTTGCCCTGATAGGGCGGGCGGCCCGTCACCATCTGGTAGAGCAGGATGCCGAGCGAGTAGATGTCACTCCGGTGGTCCACCGCAGAGCCGGACGCCTGCTCCGGCGACATGTAGGCAGGGGTGCCGATGGTCATGCCTGTGACGGTGATGCCCTCCGCCGCCGTGTCGAGCGCCTTGGCGATGCCGAAGTCGGCCAGCAGGGCGCGCTCCTCCTCGTCGAAGAGGACGTTGGCAGGCTTCAGGTCACGGTGGACGATGCCGCGCTGGTGCGCGTAGGAGAGCGCTTCGGCGATGGGCAGCGCGACACGAATCGCCTCCGCCTGCGGCAGCGGCCCGCGCTCGCCCAGCATGTCGCCGAGTGTGTTGCCGGGCAGGCGGCGCATGGCGATGTAGAACAGCCCCTCGTCCTCGCCCACGTCGTAGATGGGCACGATGTTGGGGTGGTTCATCCGCGCCGTCAGGATGGCCTCCTGGTGGAAGCGGCTCAACAGCTCCGGCGGGGCACCGGGCGCGGGCACCATCACTTTCAGCGCGACCTCGCGCTCAAGGTTGTCGTCCCACGCGGCGTAGACCGCGCCGCTGCCGCCGCCGCCAAGCTTGCGGCGAAGTTCGTAGCGGCCCAGCCGCCGCCCAACCCAGGGGTCAGAAGTTTGTGTCATGGGTTAATCAGTCAGGGATAAAGGGGCACCGGAATGAACGGTGAAACAACTTGCGATTCTAGCATGGAGCAGCCAAAATAGCGACATGAACGGACGAAATGCCAAGTTGACCATTATGGCGGGCGCGCATCAGGGGATGGAAGTGCCTCTGGTGCAGGAGGCTTTTTTGCTTGGGCGGGGGAACGATTGCGACCTCCCCCTTTTCGACAACTACGCCTCCCGCCACCACTGCTGGATCGAGCACCGGGGCGACGAGTGGTGGATTCGCGACCTGGGAAGCAAGAACGGCACTCTGGTCAACGACCAGCGCGTGGACCGCGAGCAGCGGTTGGCGGACGGGGACGTTATCTGCATTGGCGCGACGCAGGTGCGCTTTGCCAATCCCAGCGAGACGATGACCTACGAGGCGCTGCCCGCGCAGTCCTCGACGCGGCTGCGGGTGGACGCCCCGGCGCGAATGGTCTACGTGGATGGGCAGCCGATAGAGCCACCACTCAGCCCGAAGCAGTGGGCGCTGCTGCACCTGCTGTGGGAGCACCGAGGCGAGGCATTGAGCAAGGACGAGATAGCCGCCGCCGTCTGGCCGGAGGCGGACGGAGCCATCTATGACTACCAGATTGACAAGCTGGTGAGCCGCCTGCGCGCGCGCATGGGCGAGCCGGGGGAAGACCTCATCGAGACGATTTGGGGATTTGGCTACAAGCTGAGGTAGCCCGTGCAG
>DASVVH010000392.1:0-8661 GCA_036386615.1 Ardenticatenaceae bacterium | reverse complement strand
AGCTCGCTGACGAAGTTCGTCATGTACTCGGCGATGCGCCCCAACTCCTCCGGTCTATTAAGCCCGACCGACAGGTAGCCAGCCAGAAGCCCCGCGACAGGCTCAACCCATTCTGCTTTGAAGAGCAGAGCCGTGGCGTGCTCGTAGGCATACTGAGGTTGACCCTGCATATAGTAACGCTGGATTAACTCCAGACGACGCATCCGACCGGGCTGTGCGTGGTCCGAATGGGCACCAGTCGGCACAAAGGAAGCGGGGTTGAGTTCGGGGAGATATTGGAAGACGTTAAGTTTTTCGTCCACATCCATGTGGAAGACGAGCATCGCCAGCCGAGTCGGTAGCATCATGAGCGGGAAGATGATTGGCCCCTGCTTTGGAATCTCAACGGAGAGCCAGTAGGCTCCAACCTCTGTGGCAGCGGCCCATTCCGCTAGCCCTTTATTAGGGGCGAATAACTGGGGATGATTGAAAGTTGCAGGAATCGCTTCGCCGTAGCGCCACAACCGTAGCCCCATACCCGTCAGGTAGTCGCCCATCACCTCAGGGTCGTCGGATTCAACACCTATCAGGAATTGGAAACCAGTACCAGTATAGGTGGGAACCCGTTCCTTAAACGGGCGCAGTCCAAGTTTCCTCAAGCGGGTAGCCGGGACGGTGTTTACATCGCAATTCGCTACACTCCCAACTAGGGTGAGAATAGTTGAGAGTTGTGGTGTAGTCATCGGGCCGACGCCGCTCGTCTCGGAGGCTACTACAGTGCCCGTCGTACTGCTACCCAGTTCCCTCATTACGTCCCGGAACGTTTCTGTTTCAGGCGGCAACTCTGGCGCAGTAAGCTCCGGCACTGTCTCCTCTTCACCCGGCAGCACCACCACCTGCTTCTCGACACGTACATCCTCCGGCGTGTGAAGCCGCACGGTGTACAGGCCGGGCTTGACCTGTGCCGTTAGTTCGCCCGCTCCATGCGCCAGGATGTTGCCTGCCTCATCCACGATTTCCAGGGCTGCTAGCGAATCGGGAGTTATAGCTGAGATAGACGCCTCAGCCATGGGAGGGGCAGAAAACAATTCCAGGCTTCGTTCTCCGTACTCTGGCGCTAATTCCGCTTCATCTAGTCCTCTCACACCGAAACCACCTCCCAGCGACCACGACTCTTCTCCCCCGCGTGGCGGAAATGCGAAGTCAAATCCTCTGGTCGCGTCACCCCCACCGCCGCCCCCAGTAACGATTATTTCATCACCGCCACCGCCACCGCCACCACCGCCACCACCGCCACCGCCCTGTAGTGGGAGGGGGGGGGGTGGCAGCGAAACAGGAACCAACCGGACAGTGATAGGTGGCTGCCGCTTGTAGAGCGCCACTCTGGGCGGTTTTCTCCTGTCCTCTAGTTGATGAGCGGGGGCCGACGCTGTTACCACGTAAACTCTGGGCGGCAGGCTGAACGTTGCTGGTAACTGAGAAACTTGACTTTGCGTATCGAACGGACCCAACGGGTTGTCGGCCTCGTATACACTCACTTCTACTCTCGACAGCACACTATCCGGCTCAATGTTGACTTCCAGAGTCTCCGTTGGTACTTCCTCTACCGCGAATCGGCGGATGATCGGGTTACTATCCGATTCGAGCGCTCGTCGCGGAATCTGGAAGAGCCTTTTTGCCGCATCGTCAGTCACAACGAGCCGCTTGTTTTCCACTTCGCTCTTCACAAAGTCGAAAAGGTTGTTGAAGGTGATCTCGTATTCACCTTGCTCACTGTTCCAGCTCTTCGCCGTACCTTTGCCACTCAATCCTTCCAGCAGCACCTCGGTGAAAGCCCCTCGCTCGTTCCCTGGCTCCAGGAACTCTTTTGCCTTCTGTCTGGGCGTTGTGGCATAGATGCCGAACTGCTGAATGCTTGGTTGCGCGGAGTCTGGCATCAGGGGTCGTGGAATTCGGCCAATGTCGAACTCTCCGGCGAACGGGATGTTCCGACAGGCATCTATGAAGAAGAACTGCTCCTGGAACTCGGTTGCTCCGAAATAATTGTAGAGGGAGCGGAGTTCGAGGGAGTTGTCCGATAGCGAGTCACTAAAGTCATCTGCAACTAGCGCACTCTCGTCGGCGAAGTTAATCCTGGCTGTAATACCATGACCCGCATAGTAGAAGAAGAAGCGTTCTCCGCGCCCCCCGCTCTTATTTTTCAGATGGGTAATCACAGTGACGATGTTATCCTTCGTCGCCTGTATAGCATTCAACCCCTGAGGAATCTTGTCGGTCGCACTGGGGCTGAGCAACAGGAACAAATTCTGGGGCTTTACGTCACCTCCCTTTCGGTCAATGAGCCATTCCCGCATCTTGAGAGCATCCCGAACGGCACCCTTCAAACACGCTTTCGGTGTCCAGTATTGGTTCACTCCGATTACGATTGCCCAGTTTGCCATGCTCGCCTCCCTCATTCCTGAAGTTGAATAAACGGCGCGTCGGTCATCAACCGTTCCGCCCCATCGTCGGGGACATCTTCCAGCGCTCTAAGGGCCGTTTTCCCTGTATCCAGGGGCCGGAGAGCGGTGTAGGTCCCCCTCTCATAAAATAATCGAACGGCCTGAAAGCCAAACACGAGCGGCACTTTGCCCTCGTATGTGACCTTGGACTTAACCTCCTGGTTGGCCTTAACCCCCACGTTCCCGCCCACAACTCCCTGAATCTCGGGAATGCTCACTTCGAGAGCGGCACCATCCGATTTACTGGCCTCGATAGTGAACTTGGTACTCTTGATGGTGGAGGTGATGACGTACACCTCATCCGCCTCCAAAAGCTGCCCCACAGAGCGAGAAAATGGATTCACGTCGGCATCCGCTAGGTATTGGTCGAGTTCAGCCACGTTAATTCGGTCTTCCAGCACATCACTGAACTCGAAGGAAGCAGTCTTTGCCTGGCTGTACTTCGCATCCAGCCCCAGCTTCGAGCCGCCCATCGCGCCGATGATAGTCCCCAAAATGGAGAGACCTATCCCAATACTCAGGTCGCTGGTCCGCTGGCCGGAAATGTTAGCCGCCGGAATATCCGGCTTCATCGTTGGAACTGAGATGTTGCTTCCTGAAACGAGAACCGTGACAAGGTCTCCTAGGCGGTCCAAATCCTTGGCTTTCCTCGCCAGAACTTGCAGGGGCTGAATATCTGCGCGTGGTAGACGGATAGTGTTGTAGCCAACAGATTTCAGGTACGTCAGGAAGGGATCAGAACACCACATGAGTTAACTCCTCTTTGTAACATTGATGGGGATGTCGTTCAACCTCATAGATAAGTATCCTTCAGCCCCCGCGTCCCTGTCAATCCCCCTTGCAGATGCAGAGAGCACCCATGCCTCACCTTAGAAGGGGTTCATCTTATCTAAAATACCCCCTCGGGACCGGACAACGCCACCAAAATCTTCTATCCTATGCGCCGAACAAACTTTCACTTGAAGCTCAGGAGTCCGGTATGCTTTTCGCCTTTGCCCTTCTCGCCCTCCTCTATCTCCTCACCGTGAGGCGGCTCCGCGCTGCCTCATCTATGCCCCTGCCCTTGCTCCCCCACTTTTTTCATGACACTGTTTTTCGCGATGTACGTAAATGTCAACAACTTCGTGGCACAGCGCCCCGATTTTCTCTCTTAGGGTCGTTGCAAAACACCTTCAATGTGGCTGGATGTGGCTCACTCGTGTCGGGTTCCATGCACATCCACGCCTCGCTCCCTGCTTGCCCGACAACCAAAAATGTTCAAATGTGGGGGAATGTGGGGGTCTTTGGCCTCCTCGCCGCTTCCTGGTACGCTCCTCGCTTGAAGCAGGAGTACCATGAACCCACTCTTTGCGTCACCCCATCGCTTCGGCGCGCTCACCTACCTCGACATTCGGGACCGCGCCACCCAGGGCTGGCTTGCCGTCGTCCCGACGGGCTGCACCGAACAGCAGGGGCCGCACCTCCCCGTAGACTTCGACACCTGGTTCTCCGAAGAACTGATGCTCGCCGCCGCCGAACGGGCCGCGCGGGAGCACAACGCGCAGGCCCTGGTGCTGGCCGCCATGCCCTTCGGCCCCACCCCGGAACATCGCAACTACGGGAGCGGCTACATCCACATTCCCGCCGAGCTACACCAGGCCCTCGTCCGCTCCGTGCTGGACTCCCTGGCCGAGCAGGGCTTCACGAGGCTGGTGCTCTGGCGCGGCTGCGGCGGGCACGTTCTGGATAGCGTCGTGGAAGCCTTCAACCAGGCACACGCCGGGCGGGCACGCGCCTTCCTGCCGGGCCATCCCTACCACGACATCTGGTGCCGCATCGGCGACCCCAACGTGCCGGGCGGTCACGCCGACAGCTTCACCACCTCCATCGCCCTCCACCTGCGCCCCGAACTCGTGAACGAGGACCGGATATACAACCCGCACCACCCGCCCCTCGATTGGGAGGAGCCGAACCTCGACTTCGCGCGCTACTCCACCTCCGGCGTGATTGGCGACCCCACCCAAGCCAGCGCCGAATTGGGCGAGAAGCTGTGGCACGCCACCGTAGAAGCCGCCGCACAGGTGCTGAAACAAGTCGCTGATAGCGAGATTGAGGAGCCAACGTGAGCGAGTCGCCCTTCAAAGGGTTCTACCAAAGGTCAGTCGCCGAGCGCGCCCGCGCCGTCGCGGAATTCGCAGGCTTGAGCGACGAGGAGCAGCGCCATCTCGTCGAGCCGCTCGACATGGGCGTCGCCGACCACCTCATCGAGAACGTCATTGGCCGCTACGCCCTTCCGGTGGGCGTCGCCGTCAACTTCATAGTCAACGGCGCGGAGAAGGTTATCCCGATGGTCGTTGAAGAGCCGAGCATCGTCGCCGCCTGCTCCTTCGCCGCGAAGCTGGCCCGCCCCGAAGGCTTCACCGCCGACGCCGACCCGCCCATCATGATAGGGCAGATTCAGGTGCTCGACGTGCCCGACCCGCAGGCGGCGGAGCGCGCCATCCTGGCCGCCAGAGAGGAGTTGCTGGCCTCTGCCAACGAGCTACACCGCACCATCGTGGAGCTAGGCGGCGGCGCGCGCGACATCGAGGTTCGTCACCTGCCCGACACACCCGTCGGCCTAATGCTCGTCGTACACGTCCTGCTGGACACGCGTGATGCGATGGGCGCGAACGCCATCAACACCACCTGCGAGAAGCTTGCCCCGCGCATCGAGGAATTGACGGGCGGGCGCGTCAACCTCCGCATCCTCTCGAACCTCGCGGACAGGCGACTGGTCCGCGCCCGCGCCCTGTGGCGCAGGGAAGCGCTGAGAACCGAGAGCTACCGGGGCGAGGAGGTCGTGCAGGGCATCCTTGAGGCGTGGGCCTTCGCCGCCGCCGACCCCTACCGCGCCGCCACGCACAACAAGGGTATCCTGAACGGCATTGACGCGGTGGCTGTCGCCACGGGCAACGACTGGCGCGGCATCGAGGCCGGGGCGCACGCCTACGCGGCACGCGATGGGCGCTACACCTCGCTCACCCACTTTGAACGCGACGCGCAGGGGAATCTGGTCGGCTCCATCGAACTGCCGTTGGCGGTGGGCATCGTCGGGGGCACAACACGCTCTCACCCCGGCGCGCAGGTCGCCCTCAAGATTCTCGGCGTGCAGAAGGCGGAAGAGCTAGCCGAAATCATGGCCGCCGTTGGGCTGGCCCAGAACCTCGCGGCCATTCGCGCCCTTGCAACCGAGGGCATCCAGCGCGGTCACATGGCGCTGCACGCGCGGCAGGTGGCGGTGGCGGCGGGAGCCACCGAGGAGCAGGTGGAACGCATCGCGCGCCAGCTTGTGCAGGAGGGGCAGGTGCGCGTCGAGCGCGCGCGGGAGTTGGTCGCGCAGCAGCGATAGCAGCATAGTCGGGCCCGGCCACCTGCAACAGAACCGCCGGTTGTTAGAATGCAGGCACTTCCCTTACAATGGCATTGCCCTGCCTATAATACGATGAGTGACTCCCACCGATGCATCATAGACCCAAAAAAGCCCGCGCCCGTCGCTCGTCCAGTTGCCTCCCCCTCCTGTTGGGATGGCTCCTGCTACTGGTTAGCGCGTGCGCGCTAACCTTTGCGGCCTCCGGCCCTGGATTGTCGAGGGGCGTGGGGGCGGCTGCTGGTCTCTCTGCCTCGCCAACACCTTCTATGGCGAGCACGGCCACGCTCGGCCCCACCCCCACGCCCCCTGCCCCTACCCACACCGCCATCGCGCCCACCAGCACGCCCCTCCCTGCGGCTCCGTTGGAGCTTCCCATGCGCGTCGAGCTTCCTATGGAGGCGGACTACCAGGGCATCAACAACTGCGCGCCGACGACGACGAGCATGGTGGTGAACACCTACGGCCTCGCCACCTCCGAGACCAGCATGGTCGCCCTCCAAAAGCCCAACCCGGCGGACGTGAACGTCACGACGGAGGAGATTGCGGCGTCCATCCGCGAGGTGGGGCTTCAGGCTTTTGTGGCCTACAACGGGGACATTGACTTGGTCCAGCGGCTGCTGGCGGCAGGGTTCCCGGTCATCACGGAGGAGTGGATAGCCGACGATGGGGGGATGGGCCACTTCCGCGCCCTACGTGGCTTTGACCGCGAGCAGCAGCAGATTTTCTACAACGACACCTATCACGGCCCCGACCGCTGGCGCTCATATGACGAGTTCCTCCACGATTGGAAGCCCTTCAATAACAAGTACGTGGTTCCATACCGCACCGATCAGGAGGCGCTCCTGCGCCAGGTGCTCGGCGCGCAGTGGGATACGGTCGCCAGCGTCGAGGGGCTGCGCGCGACGAGTGAGGCACAGGTCGCCGCGAACGGGACCGATGGCTACGCTTGGTGGGGGCTGGGAGAGGCGCTTCTGGCTCAGGGGCGGGTGGAGGAGGCGCTCCACGCCTTCGAGCAGGCCCTTGCCACCCAGAGCCTGCCCTGGCGCTACCTCTGGTACCGCTACGGGTACTTTGAGGCGCTGAATCGCCTGGGGCGTTACGAGGAAGTGCTGGCGGCGACCGCCCCTACGCTAGAGCAGATGGGTCTCAGTGAGGACCTGCGCTACCATCGGGCGGTAGCGCTTCGGGCGCTGGGCCGGGTCGAGGAGGCGCGCGGCGAGCTACAGCAGGCGTTACAGGATAACCCGCGCTACGCCCCGGCTGCCGTCCTGCTGGCCGAACTCGGAAGTTGAGGCCGCGATAGTTGCCCTCACCACTCCAATGAGGTGCGTGGTTTCGCTTGCGCGCCGCCGAGAAGGCTCTGAACGGCACCGAGTAGCGCCTGAAGGTTGAAGGGTTTGGCGAGATAGCCAGCGGCCCCAAGCTGCCGCGCGATTTGCTCCCCCTCCGGCTCACCGCTGACGACCAGCACAGGCGGCGGCGTCCCCAGGCTGCTGAGGATTCTGGCAAAGACCTCGCCCGTCATCACCGGCATGTTGATGTCCAAAACAATCAGGGCGGGCCTCACTCGCTCGACGGCGCGCAGCCCGTCCAGCCCGTTCTCCGCTGTCTCGACTAGATACCCCTCGCGCGCGAGGGCTGTGCTCACAAGCCCGCGTGCCGCCTCGTCGTCGTCAATTACCAGAACAACCGACTGCATGATTACTCCTCCGCGCATGGCGCAATTCTCGGCGGCTTGCCGAGTGTACGCTATTTCGGCTGAAACCAAAAGAGCCTGCCGGGAGGCGTCCGGTACAGGCTCCGTGGGGTGCAGCGCGGAGGAAAACTACGAGTCGAGGGTCAAGCGTCAGGTGGTTTGGGCAGGCCCGAAGAGCAGCGCCCTGGTCTTCGTCCCGGCCTTCAGATACATGCCGGGGTCCAGTTGCAGGAAAGCCTCTACGACAGTGGGGTCGAAGTGCCTGCCGGACTGCGCCTCTATCTCGTGTACCGCCTCCTCGTGGGACCAGGCCCGCTTGTAGGGGCGGTCACTGGTCAGGGCGTCGTACACGTCACAAACGGCGAAGATGCGCGCCAGCAGCGGAATCTCTTCTCGCCGCAGCCCTTTGGGATAGCCGCCGCCCTCCCAGCGCTCGTGGTGATAGAGAATCAAATCGAGAACACCATCCGGCAGGAAGCCCAACTGGAGGGCGAGGCTGTGGCCGAACATGACGTGGGCGCGCATGATGACCCACTCCTCGGCGTCCAGCTTGCCCGGCTTGCGGAGAATGGAGTCGGGCGTCGTAATCTTGCCGATGTCGTGCAGGTAGGCCCCCCAACGGAGCGCCTGCATGTGGCCCTCGTCCAGCCCCATCAGTTCGGCGATGCGGAGGGCCATCGTGGTCACGCGATTGGTGTGGCCCTTCGTCTCGCCATCGCGGTGTTCGAGCGCGAGGCCCAGGGCGCGCAGCGCGGCCTCCCGCGTGACGAGTGCCTTGTCTTCAGCCACTTTCCAGACGGTCAGATTGGTGGGGACTCCGGCCACCGCCGCGAACAGGTCCGCCTCGACGCGCGTCCAGTGGTGCGGGGCGAAGGTGTACATGAGAAAGGTGCCAATCCACTCGCCCGCCGCGTCGCGCACGACTGTCGCGGCCAGACTTCTGACGCCCAGACTGGGGAAGCCCGCCGCTTCGGGGGCCTGCGAGGTGTCGTCGTAAAAGAGTGGACCCTTCGCCTCTCGCAACGCGCGCATCAGGGGGGTGTCATCGGGCAGACCGGGGGCAAGCATACGCTGGAGGCGCGGCCCCTGCGGCG
>DASVVH010000391.1:0-8227 GCA_036386615.1 Ardenticatenaceae bacterium | reverse complement strand
CAGCGTGCGCGAAGCGGCACCACTATCAATCGTCGCGGTGGCGAGCGTGATGCCGTGTTGCAGCGTCGGCACCTTGCCGCCCGCCGCCAGCGCCGCCGCCGCGTTGAGCACCACCACGTCCCGCATCGGCCCCTGACGCTCACCGCTCAGGATAGCGCGGGTGATAGCCGCGTTCTCCCCGGCCTCGCCGCCGCGCAACTCCTCGATGGTGGAGCGCGAAAAGCCATACTCGGCGGGGTCCAGCGCCTCCGCTCGAATGCTGCCGTTCGCCCCGTTGCAGCCGAAGTAGGCGACTGTGTTCGGGCCACTCGTCGTCAACTCGTCCAGCCCGCCGTGCCCATGCACGACGAACGCGGCCCTGGCCCCAAGCTGCTGCAAGACCCCTGCCAACGGTTCGACCAGCGCAGGCTCGAAGACGCCCATCAGTTGCGCCGTCGCGCCCGCCGGGTTGGTCAGCGGCCCAAGAATGTTGAAGACCGTGCGGACCCCCAACTCGCGGCGCGGCCCGATGGCGTGGCGCATCGCGGGGTGCAGCTTTGGCGCGAAGAGGAAGCCAATGTGTACCTCGTCCACGCACTGCGCCACCTGCTCCGGCGTCAGGTCCAGGTTCACGCCGAGCGCCTGAAGCACGTCCGCGCTGCCACTTTTCGACGAGACGGAGCGATTGCCGTGCTTGGCGACGGGCTGCCCCGCCGCCGCGACCACAAACGCCGTCGTCGTGGAGATGTTGAAGGTGTGCGCCCCGTCGCCGCCCGTGCCGCACGTATCCACGAGGTCGGTGCGGTGCGGCTCGACGGGCACCGCCGCGCGGCGCATGGCGCGGGCACAGCCCGTAATCTCCTCTACTGTCTCGCCCTTCATGCGGAGCGCCAGCAGGAAGCCGCCAATCTGCGCGGGCGTCGCGGCCCCCTCCATTATCTGATCCATCACCTGCTCGGCCATCTCCGCCGAAAGATTCTCTCGCTGCAACAGGTGGACGATTGCTTGCTGAATCATGTTACAACCTCAACTTCGCTAATACCGCGTCAGGAAGTTATTCAGGATCTCCTTGCCGTACTCGGTCAGGATGCTCTCCGGGTGGAACTGCACCCCGAAGACCGGGTACTCCTCGTGCCGCAGCGCCATTATCTCGCCCTCGCTGGTGAAGGCGAGCACCTTGAGCGGCTCCGGCAGTGGCTCCTCCACGATGAGGCTGTGGTAGCGCGTCGCCTGGAACGGGCTGGGAATCCCGTTGAAGAGGCCGCGCCTGTCGTGGTAAATAGCAGAGGTCTTGCCGTGCATCAGGCGCGGCGCTCGGCTCACCACCCCACCGAAGGCCGCGCCGATGCACTGGTGCCCCAAACAGACGCCCAGCACCGGCTTCTGACCCGCGAACTCGCGGATGATGTCCAGCGACACCCCGCCATCGTTCGGGTCGCCCGGCCCCGGCGAGATGACGATGTGCGACGGGTTCAGCGCCCGCGCCTCCTCCAGCGTAATCTCGTCATTCCGCCTTACCACCAACTCCGCGCCCAACTCGCCCAGATACTGCGCTAGGTTGTACGTAAACGAGTCATAGTTATCTATCAGCAATACCGCCATTTCCCCTCCTCATCCGTTCGCCGTTCTCCGTTAGCGGTCGTCGGTCGTCTATCGTCGGTCGTCGCCGCTCGGCAGCACCAGCCCCATCAGATGCTTCAACTGGTCCACCTTCGGCTGCGAGACCTCCCGCGCCTGCTCCGCCCCGCGCGCCAAAAGGCGGTCCAACTCGGCGGGATCCTGCATCAGTTGTTCGTAGCGCTCGCGAATGGGCGACAACTCCGCGATGACCACCTCCGCGACCCCCTTCTTCAGGTCGCCGTAGCCCCGCGCGCTGGCGAAATCGGCCTCCACCTCTGCCACGCTCTTCCCCGTGATGGCCTTGTAGATGCCGAGCAGATTGTTCACGCCCGCCTTTTCCGGGTCGTTCGAGAAGCGAATCTCGTTGCCTGAATCAGTCACGGCCCGCTTGAACGAGCGCTCTATCTCCTTCGGGTCGTCCAGCAGGCGGACCGCGTGCCCGCGAAGGTGCGCGTAGCTCTTCGACATCTTCACGGTGGGGTCGTCCAGCCCCATGATGCGCGCCCCTACCTCTGGGATGACAGGCTGCGGCACCACGAAGAAGTCACCGTAGATAGAGTTGAAGCGCTCCGCGATGTCGCGTGCCAACTCGACGTGCTGCTTCTGGTCGTCGCCAACGGGAACCTCGTGGGCATCGTACAGGATGATGTCGCCCGCCATCAGCACGGGATAGTCAAGCAGGCCCATCAAGACGCTCTCCTGCTTGGCCGACTTGTCCTTGTACTGCGTCATCCGTTGCAGCCATCCAAGCGGTGTGACGCAGTTCAGCAGCCAGCACCCCTCGGCGTGCGCCGCAACGTGGCTCTGGATGAAGAGCGTGCTCTTGTCCGGGTCAATGCCCGCCGCCAGCAGAATCGCCGCCAGCGCGCGCGTGCGGAAGCGCAGGTCGTCTGGGTCCTGCGGCACCGTCAGGCTGTGCAGGTCCACGATGCAGAAGAAGTTCTCCTTCTCCGCCTGGCCCCGCACCCAGTTCTTCACCGCGCCGAGATAATTCCCAAGTTGGAAGTCACCCGAAGGCTGAATCCCACTGAAAACCCGCCTTCGCTGCGGCTGGTTCTGTCTCTCCTGCTCTCTCACTTCCGGCTCAATCGTTGCTATAGCAGTCATCTTCTTTCTCCTCTTCGTCCTCCGTCATTCGTCCTTCGTCGCCGTTCATTCCGCGTTTCACAGCCCTCGCTCCGCCATCTCAATCGCCACGCCCAGCGCCCGCGCCTTGTGCATGGATTCATGCCACTCCATCTCAGGGTCGCTGTCCGCGACGAGTCCCGCGCCCGCCTGAACGTGCGCCTCGTCGCCAATCATCCAGATAGTGCGGATGGCGATGCAGGTGTCCAGGCTCCCATTGAAGCCGAAGTAGCCAATGCCGCCGCCGTAGGGGCCGCGCGGCAGCCCCTCCAACTCCTCGATAATCTGCATGGCGCGAATCTTCGGCGCGCCGGAAAGCGTCCCCGCCGGGAAGGTCGAGCGCACGAGGTCAAAGCCCGTCTTGTCCGCGCGAAGCTGCCCCGTGACGTGGCTGACGAGGTGCATGACGTGCGAGTACCGCTCCGTCGCCAGCAGGTTCGTCACCTCGACACTCCCGTACTCGCTCACGCGCCCCAGATCGTTGCGCCCCAGGTCCACCAGCATGATGTGCTCGGCCCGCTCATTCGGGTCGGCGTGCAGGTCCGCCTCTAGCTGCTCGTCCTCCTCGCGCGTCGCGCCGCGCGGGCGCGTCCCCGCGATGGGCCGGACGGTAGCCGCCCGCCCCTCCAGCCGCACCAGCATCTCCGGCGACGCCCCGACGATAGCCATACGCTCCCCGCCATCCCGCGCCGGAAAGTCGAAGAAAAACATGTACGGCGACGGGTTGATGCGGCGCAGGGCGCGGTAGATGGCGAAAGGTTCCGCCGCCGTCCGCCGCGTCAGCCGCTGCGAGAGCACCACCTGGAAGATGTCGCCCGCCGCGATGTGCTCCTTCGCCGCCCTCACGTTCGCCTCGAACTGCTCTTTCGTGACGCTCGTCTGGAAGTCGCCCCCCGGTTTTCCGGGCGCGGGAGGAATGGGCGCGAGCGGGCGCTGCAACCGCTCCACGATACCGTCAATTTTGGCCGTAGCCGCCGCGTAAGCCGCTTCCACCGAGCCGCCGTTGACGTGAGCGTTGGCGACCACCAGCAGCCGATGCTTAACGTGGTCGAATATGACCAGCGTATCCGTCAGCAGAAAGCGCACATCGGGGATGGGCGACTCGCCGTCGCGCTCGAACCCCAGCACCGGCTCGAACTGCGAGACAAGGTCGTACCCCATGAAGCCCACCGCGCCGCCGTGAAAGGGCGGCAGCCCCGGCACCTCCACAGGCGTGTAGCGGGCCAGTTCCTCCTCCACCACGAGCAGCGCGTCCTCACCCCTGTGGAGCGTGCGGGTGTAGGAGCGCCCGTTGCCGCTCACCTCCACTGTGCGCCCGCGCGCGACAATCTGCCGCTCCGGGTTAATGCCCAGGAAGGAGTAGCGCCCCTGCACCTCGCCCTTCTCCACCGACTCCAGCAGGAAAGCCGCGCCCTCGCCGCGCAGCTTCAGAAAAACGGAGACGGGCGTCTCCAGGTCCGCCGCCAGTTCACGGTAGACCGGAACCAGATTGCCCTGGCTGGCATACTCTGCGAATTGTTGCTCCGTTGGTGTGTACATGTTCCCTCTCCTTGCCGGATGCCGGAAAACAAAAAAACCTCCCGTCCGCGTGCAACAACGATAAACGTTGCTGCGCTGGGACGAGAGGCTGATGCTCTCGTGGTGCCACCCGGCTTAGGCCAACAAAAAACGCGCATGAGCGCGTTCGCCAGCCTCACTCGTTAGATCGGTCGGGTCCATTCCCGACATAATCCGTCGCCCTGGTAACGGTGGCGGCTCCGGCAACCCCTACTCCTCGGTTCAGGGCTGCGACTCCCCGGCCCATTCGGCTTCGTCGTCCGCGAGTGACCTTGCAGCACCCTTGCGGGGGTCACCTCTCTGGCGCGCGTTCGAAGCTTACTCTTCCGGCTCTGCGTCTTTAAAACTCGGTTGTGGCGGAAGGATACCCGAACTTCCACACGGTGTCAAGAGTTCGTCCGAAATTGCGTGGGACTGCCTCGGAGTTGGAGGAGGGGGCTGAGAGTCCAAATCAGCTATCGGCCAGTAAAGGCCAGTAACGGCCAGTACTGGCGAGCAAAAAAGGCCAGTAGAGCACAAATACCTGTAGTATAACTACGAACGTATATTACAAGCCCCACGTAATTTTGTAGTCCTGCTCAATCATATTTAGCATCTAAGTGTACTGTTCCACGAGGTTAACACACACTGGTAGATCAAATAAGGTCTAGCTACAGTCATGTCATCCTGAGCGAAGCGAAGGATCCACCCAGCAACATGCCTGTCGTAGAGCGCAACGCACGCTTCGCACTCCCTTTGTGCTTGAGCCAACCTGTATGCCAACCTTGTGTATCCCCACATTTAAAAATATTATGTCAACTAGGGCTTACATCATCGCCCTTCAATGTAAGCTTTTGTAAGCCGTAGTTGTCATAATCTGCTCCCCCTAGGGCGGGGCCAGCCGGAACACTTTCCCCGTGCTCCCCGATGGCCCCGTCGCGTCCGAGGTCAGCACATAGACCTCGCCACTCGCGTCCTGCCCCAGCGCCAGCACGAAGCGGCCCAGCGTGCCGTTCGGCTGGTTCGTCAGCCGCACACGCTGCCACTGCCACAGCCCACCTGTCGCGCGCGGCGCGGCGGCGTACAGGCTGCCGCGTGGCTGCGCGAAGTTGCTGCTCCAGTCCCCGAAGAGGTAGACGCCCCTCAGCGCGGGAATGGCCGCGCCCCGGTAGACGTAACCACCAACCACCACCAGCCCGCCCTGCGCGTGCGAGTACTCGATGATGGGGTCAATCAGGGGGTCGCCCTCCGCGTCCCGGTTGGGGCAGGTCGCGGGTGGGTCAGTCGGGTCTTCCGTCGAGAAGCAGTGTGTCCCCTCCTTCACGTTCCACCCGTAGTTGCCGCCCCGCTCCACGATGTTCACCTCCTCATAGAGCGCCTGCCCCGCGTCCCCCACGAACATCTGGCGCTTCCCACCCATGTCGAAGGAGAAGCGGTAAGGGTTGCGGAACCCATAGGCGAAAATCTCATCCATCCCCGTGTTCTCCCCCACAAACGGGTTGTCCCAGGGAATGCCGTAGGGGTTCCCGCTGTCCACGTCAATCCGCAGGATGCTCCCCAGCAGGTTCTGCGTCGTGTCCTGGCCGTTGCCGCCCCCGTTCCTCGTGTACCAGTCAGGAACGTGCCCAACCCCCACGTCATCCGCCGCGCCGCCGTCGCCCAGCGAGATGTACAGGAAGCCCTCCGGCCCGAAGGCCAGCGTGCCCGCGTTATGATTCGCCTGCGGCTGGTCCACCTGCATCACCACCCGCTCCGAGTTCAGGTCGGCGCGGTTCGCGTCCGCACCCGACACCCTGAATTCCGAGACGTGGCTGGTGTGGTCCCAGTTGCCCGGCGCGCCCGCGCGGCGCGGCGCGCTGTAGTAGACGAAGAAGCGCCCATTGGCGCGGTAATTCGGGTGGAAGGCAAGGCCCAGCAGCCCGCGCTCGTCGTAGTCTCCGTTCAGCCGCACCATCTTGTTCCGCAAGTCCAGGAACGGTTCGGGCAGCAGCCGCCCATCCGCGCCAATCACCCGCACTGTGCCCGCCTGGTCCGCGATGAAGAGCCGCCCGCTCCCGTCCGGCGCGTAGGCCAGGGCGACAGGTGCTGTCAGCCCCTCCGCCACCAGTTGCAGCGATACCGCCGGGTTACTCAGCGTCACGCCGGGCGTGGGCGAGGCGGGCGCGCCTCCTGGGGATGCTTGGGCAGGCTGCGCGTTCGCTGGCGGCTCGATGGCATCGCCCGTCCACGTCACAAGCCCCCGACTCGTCCAGGCCCAGTGCGTGTTGCCCCGGATGAAGGTCGGCGTGTTGATGCGCTTCACGTAGAGGGCGCGGCCCGTCGTGGTCGTCTGAACCGAGTTCCCCTGCTCGTCGGGGTGCTCGCACTCCGTCGGCTCGCCCATAGTGGCACCCAATTGGGACTTCAGGAAGGCAAAGCCGAAGAGGAACTGCGGTTGCTGGCCCGCTCCACAGTAATTCTGGCCCTGCGCCTGGGCACTCGGTGCCGCGCCATACCCATCGAGGCCAAAGAGCACCAGCACGAGCGCCACACAGGCCGCTACGGCCCATGAGACAAACCTTCGGTATCGCTGCATTATCTTTCCCCTTCTATGCTCTATCCCGTTGCACTCCGTCCACCGTCTACCGTCTACCGTCCGCCCTGTAAAGGTCAACAGGCGCGAGCCAATCCCGCTTCATCTCCTGAAAAGTCCCATCGCGCAGTGCCTGCCGAATCTCGGCGCATAGCCGGGTGATGAAGTGAAGGTTGTGAATCGTGGCGAGGGTGTACGCCAGCATCTCGTCAGCGCGGATGAGATGGTGCAGGTAGGCGCGAGAGTAGTGCTGGCAGGTGTAGCAGTCGCAGCGAGCCTCCACCGGGCGCGGGTCGTCCCTGAAACGCGCGTTGCGGAGGTTGAGGCGGAACTTGGGCAGCGGCGTCCCATCGTCATCAAAGCGCGCGTGCAGCGCCCCGTTCCGCGCGATGCGCGTCGGGGCCACGCAGTCAAAGGTGTCGCAGCCACGCTGCACCGCCTCGAAGATGTCCGGCACGTCGCCGATGCCGAGCAGGTGGCGCGGCTTCTCGCGTGGCAGGTGCGGCACCGTCCAGTCGAGCACCGCGTGCATGTCCTCTTTCGTCTTGCCCAGGTTCCCGCCGATGGCGATGCCGTCGAAATCCATCCCGCCGATGACCTGCGCGCTCTCCACCCGAATGTCGTGGAAGGCCCCGCCCTGCACGATGCCGTAGAGCGCCTGCGCGTAGCCGTGCTGCGGCTCCGACTGCTGGAAGTAGCGCAGTGAGCGTTCCGCCCAGCGATGCGTGCGGTAGCAACTCTGCCGCGTATACTCCGCGTCGTGGAGCGGCGAGGTACACTCGTCAAAGGCGAGGATGATGTCCGCGCCGAGCGCCCGCTGGATGGCGATGGACTTCTCAGGCGTGAAGGTGTGCAGCGAGCCGTCAAGGTGGCTCCTGAAGATGACCTGCTCCTCCTCGATGGTCACGAACGACTCGCCGGGCCGCGCCGTCTTGGCGGGCGCGCTCTGGCTCTGGACGCCGCCCTCCTCGCCGGGGAAGATGTTAGCAATCTTGCCGACGCCGTGCTCGATGCCCGCGCCCAGCGAGAAGACCTGAAAGCCGCCGCTATCCGTGAGAATCGGGCGGTCCCAGTTCATGAAGCGATGCAGCCCGCCCATTTTGGCGACGACCTCCGGGCCGGGGCGCAGGTAGAGATGGTAAGTGTTGCAGAAGATGACCTGGATACCCGCCGCCTTCACCTCTTCCGGCGTCACAGATTTCACCGTCGCCTGCGTTCCGACAGCAACGAACGCGGGCGTCTCGATGACCCCGTGCGGCGTGGTTTAGGTGCCAAGCCGCGCCGCGCCACTCTCCTGGTGAATATCGAAGTCAAAGCCGGGTTGTTTCATTGCTGGCTTACTGTTGTGGCATTTGCTCAGTAGTATCCTCCGTTTGCAGCCATAATGCGGCCTCA
>DASVVH010000390.1:0-4416 GCA_036386615.1 Ardenticatenaceae bacterium | reverse complement strand
ACTCGTGATTTGTGGGAGAGGTGTAGTAGAGGTAATGACCTTCGACTGCCACGTTGGACGCCTCGACATCCGGGAGTGTGAACCCAGTTGGCGCAGCAGGGTTTGAAACATCAACCACCCACAATTTCGACCCGTAGTACCCTGCCAGATAGGCATGCTGGCCTGTGACGACCACCTCGTCCACGTCTACGGCTGGAAAGGTGCCGATCTGTATGGGAGCCGCCGGATCGGAAATATCTACAATTACCAAGCCCCCCACGACAAGTACCACGTAGGCATATGAGCCTGATAATTTAATGTCAATAATCTCATAGGATAGAATGAGATACCCGACGCGCATGGGATTGACGGGGTCGGAGATATCTATCACGGCCAGTTCGGACTCAAAACCAGTATAGGCATGGTTGCCACGCACCGCGACTTCATTCGCGGAGCCACCGACGTGACTTACGAGTTCAATATTCTGCGAGTACGTAGCGCCAGCGAGGGGAGAGGTTTCCGGGGAGGCAGGTATCGTTCCGGCAAACGGCTGCGCCAGGGCAACCTTTTGGTAGGCGGGGCTGAGTCCCAGGCATAGCAGAAGAATGCAACCAACGAGCAGGGCTAGTGGGGCGGAACGGGGTAGGCTCATCATTCCCTCTTTGCAGGTCGCTATAGCTGTTTCACCTAATATTGGCACAGAGTGGATGGTGATACAAGGTTTAGTTATGCAGTAGACCGAGAGATTGCGCCAGGGGTGTGACGGCATCCGTCAGGAAATGGAAGGAGAGCGGGGCGTCGAACTCGTGCTGCCTAGCAAAATGTCGTGCATTGTCTTGCTTTCTGGTTGAAAGAGGCTACACTGTGAGTGTAGTGGAGGCGTCTTGCCTGCTGCAAGAGGCACCGTACTCAGTTTTATTGAACACCCCTTCTCGTCTCCTCGTAAGGCGAATGACTATGCTGACCCCCGAACTCATGACTGTACAGGAGGCGGCTGACCTCTTACAGATGCACCAGGATTCTGTGCGCCGCCTGCTCCGGCAGGGGCGGCTGCCAGGGTCTCGTGCAGGCAAGCGGTGGTGGATTCGGCGGGCGGCGCTGGAGTCGCTTCTGCATGGAGAGGTAGCAGGAGAAACGGTTGCTGATTCAGTCTCTTCCCCGGTTCAGAGCCAAATCGAGGCGCTGGAACGAGCGCTGGCAGAGGCCGAGCTTATCAACGAGATTACGGCGGCCTCCGCAGGGGAAGCCGACGTGGGCCGTCTGTTATCCGTGGCGCTCGACCAGTTAAGCCGCGTTCTGGCTCTGACGGGTGGCTCTGTGGCCCTCGTGGAGGAGGAGCGGCTGGTCGTTCGGGCGGCTGTCGGGCCGTTTGCCGACAGGGTACTGCATCGTCACCAGGCACGCGGCCAGGGACGCGTGTGGCAGGTGGTAGAGACGGGCGAACCTTTTCTGTCGGATGATCTCCTCGCCGATGGTCTGACTCCCTCGACTCCTGTGCGTTCGTATCTCGCGGTTCCCCTCACCTGGCGTGGCCGGACGTTTGGGGTTCTACAGGTGGATTCCACAAGTCCATCCGCGTTCCATGTCTCCGACGTGGCCTTACTTCAGAAAGTGGCCGTCGCGCTCAGTGGTCCCATCGAACTGACCCAGCGATACGCCGCAGAGGTGCAGGCCGTGCAGGCGGCAACGCTTGCCCAACAACACCTCGCCGTGCAATACATCGTCAGCCGCCTGCTGGCGGAGGCCGCACATTTCAACGATGTAGCTTCCCGCATCCTGGAGACCATCAGCGAGTATCTAGGTTGGGAGTTGGGCATGATGTGGTGCATTGACCGGGGAAACCATCTGTTGCGATGCACCACGCGCTGGCATGACGGCGAGGGGAACGAGGAAGCATTCGCGTTGGCGAGTGAGGGGATGGCTTTTGCGCCGGGTGTGGGGCTGCCGGGGCAGGTCTGGGCTGCGGGGCAACTGGTCTGGGTAGACAATCTCCTTGAGGCTACTAATTTCCCCCGGCTGCAAGATGCCGCAAATACAGGCTTACGCACGGCACTGGCTTTTCCGTTGCAGGGGCAATACGACTTTTTTGGGGTGATGGAGTTCTTCAGCCGGGAGCCTCAGCCAGCAGACGAAGCCGTGACGCATCTGTTGATGGCGGTTGGGCAGCAGGTGGGGCAGTACATCGAGCGGAAGCGGGCCGAGGCGGCTATCTACCAGAGTGAGGCGCGGCAGGCGGCGATTCTGGACGTGGCGCTGGATGCCATTGTGACGATGGATGCCCAGGGCCGGGTCGTGGAGTGGAACCCGGCGGCGGCACGGGTCTTCGGGTACGCGCGCGATGAGGCGGTGGGGCAGGAGATGGCGAACCTCATCATCCCGGCACCGATGCGCGAGGGGCACCGACGTGGGCTTGCGCGTTACCTCGCCACGCGCAAGGGCACCATCATGGGGCAGCGTATCGAGCTAACGGCGCTGCGCGCGGATGGCAGTGAGTTCCCGGTGGAACTGGTGATTACGGAGTTGCCGACGACGAGCGACCCTCTGTTTATCGGTTTCATCCGCGACATTACGGTGGAGCAGCAGGCCGAGGAGCGGCTGCGCCTGCTGGCAGAGGCAGGCCAGAGTTTGGCCGCGTCGCTGGACTACGAGACGACGCTGGAACGGACGGCTCAACTGGTGGTGCCCGCGCTGGCTGATTACTGCCTGATAGATATGGTGGAGGGGGATGGGAACCTGCGCCGCAAGCGGGTGGCGCACGCGGAGCCTGCACTGGCGGAGGTGTTCGAGGCTCTGGAGCGCACCTACGCGCCGAAGCTGGACGAGAGTCGGCATCTGGTGGTGCAGACGCTACGCTCCGGCCAGACGGTGCTGATGCAGAAAATCACCGACGAGCAGGTACGGGAAGGGGTGCCGAGCGAGGGGCATTTACAGCTTGTAAGGAGGCTGAAGCCGCACTCGGCCATCATCGTGCCGCTCGTGGCGCGCGGGCAGGCGATTGGCGTGATGAGTCTGGCGCGGGTGAGCACGGCCCGTAGCTACGACGAGATTGATCTGGCGCTCGTCGAGGAGTTGGCGCGGCGGGCGGCGCTGGCGATTGACAATGCGCGGCTCTACCAGGAGGCGCAGGCGGCGGTGAGCGTGCGGGACCAGTTCTTCTCGGTAGCCTCGCACGAGCTGCGGACGCCCATCACGACTATCAAGGGCTTTTCGGAGCTGCTGCAACGGCGGGCGATAGCGGAAGGGCAGACGGACCCTCGTGTCGCTCGTGGGATACAGATTATTCACGAGGAGGCGACGCGGCTGAACCGGCTGATTGACTTGCTGCTGGACGTGTCGCGGATTCAGACGCAGCGGCTCGAGATGGCTCTGGCTCCTGTGGACCTGGTGGCGGTGGCGCGGCAGGTGGCGGGGAGAATCGAGCCGATGCTGGATGGTCACACATTCGAGTTCGAAAGCTCCGGGGAGCCGCTGGTGGTGCTGGGAGACGAGTTGCGGCTGGACCAGGTGTTGCAGAATCTTTTGTCGAATGCTATCAAGTACAGCCGGGAGGCCGGGCAGATTTGCCTCAGGGCAGAGCGCCGGGGCGACCAGGCGGTTCTGGCGGTGTCGGACCAGGGGCTGGGCATCCCCGCCGATGCGCTGCCGACGTTGTTTGACCGTTTCTACCGAGCGTCGAACGCGGAGAGTTCGGGTGTGAGTGGGCTGGGGCTGGGCCTGTACATTGCGCTGCACATTGTCGAGGCGCATGGCGGCAGGATTGGTGTGACGAGCGAGGAGGGTGTCGGCTCGACGTTCACTATAGAGTTGCCCCTGGACCCTGAGTATTACAGGTAGCGTAAGGTTTGGGATGATGAAAGAGGGGCGCGCTCCGAGTGGGGCGCGCTTTTTGAATGTAGAGCGCGGAACGCAGAATGCGGAATGGACAGCAGACGAAAGACGGAAGACGAAGGACGAAGACGGCGAACGAGGGGGGTTGTCGCGCGGTGCCCCACGTTTCCCCCTGAACCGTTGCGAGTGACGAGCAGGGTGGTGGCTGGTGTGGTGTCAGGCAGGTTCCGGTAGGTATCACGACATTTCCCGACATCGGTGTTGATGACATTTGCGCGGGACTGGCGGTATTCGGGCGCGGGCAGTGGGTTTTCCCGACGGTTTGGAGCAGCCTCTACGCGCTGGTGGGCAGGAAAAAGCAGGTGGCGACGGGCGGTTTTCAGAGTAGAGGTGGGTAGTTCTTGCAGAAAATGATTACATTTGATGACATCGGAATTGTGCATGTCATTAACTGGCGGCAGGAGGCGGGTGAGGAGGAGATAGAAGGGCAGGAGTGTAGGGAGTGGGAGAAGGGTGCGTGCCCAGATGATGGGGACGGCGGGATGAAGAGGCATGTTAACTCCATAGGCTCAAGCGAAAAGATGTTCGGACAGTATAGAGGAAAAGGGG
>DASVVH010000389.1:0-6374 GCA_036386615.1 Ardenticatenaceae bacterium | reverse complement strand
ACGACCGACGATAGACGACCGCTAACGGCGAACGGCACGACGACGGATAACGGATAACGACGAGAAGCAGAGAACCCCTCTTCCATAACTGGAAAGAGGGGTTCTTTTGCACAGGGCCGTTGACTGTTAGGGTCAATGGTCGTATGCTATAGCTGGACCTTCGCTGTTGAAGGTTAAGGCGACCCCCATGTTCCACCGGAGGAAGATTATGATCCTTGCTGCCCTGTCGTCGGCCTTCACCGACGGTCGCACCCGTCGCTGGAAGTCGGCAACCACCGCCCTGCTGGTCATCCTCGCGGCCCTGGTCGCTCTGTTGCCGGGCGGCATCTCTGCCGCGCCCGAAGGCAACAACCCGCCCACGAACATCGCCTGTCAGGGGTGGCAGCGCGACACGGTGCTCGTCTCCTGGAAAGACAACGACAACGACGAGGCGAACTATCGCGTCGAGCGCTCGATTGATGGGGGCGCATGGACTGAAGTAGGCACCGTCAATCTCGACGAGAATGGAAACTACCCGGCGTACCGTGACACCGCCATAGACGTTAACAAGAACTACCGCTACCGCGTGCGTGGCGCGCACGGGGATGGCACCTTCACCGACTACAGTCCGGTCTGTGACAACCGCCGCATCTTCGAGACTACAGGCTTCCGCATCTTCTACGGCCTGCAAGGGATTGACGACTGCCCGACGATTGATGGGAATCGGGTCTGTCTCACCGACACCAATGCGAGCGGCAACAACGTCTTCGTGGCGCTCCAGGCGAACGCCCTTGAAGGTTCCGCCGACGCCTTCCAGCGGGTCGGGTTTGACCGCGACGCGGCCGTAGCGAACGGGGGGCTGGACCGCATCCCCGTCAACGTCGTATGGTGCGATGGTGGCGGTTGCGCGGGGGGCAGTTCGCTGGGACTCTCTCCCATGATGATGGAAGCCCCCTTCAACGTGACGACCCGCGCTGGCGACCCCATCGCCTATCTCGTGGCCGAGCACGAGGTCTTCCACTTCCAGCAGTTCAAGTACGGGGGCCTCAACGATCCGAACGGCGCGTGGGTCATCGAGGGGCAGGCGCGCTCGACACAGGACAAAATCTGTATCGGCGCTAACCGCGCGACGGCACTCTGCTTCGACGACATTGCGACTGGCTCCGCTGGCTATGTGCCCCAGGTCAACGCGTACCTCTCTAATCCAAGCGTCTCTATCACGCAGGCATCGTACAGTGCCGCGCTCTTCTGGACCTACCTCACCGAGAAGTTCGGCACCAGCCCGGCGGGCGACTCGGTTGAGGGCGGCATGAATCTGATGGTGGAGTTCTGGAAGGAGTCGGCTGCCAATCCCAACCGTGACGGCATCGCGGTGCTCAACAGTACGCTCCAGACGCTCGGCCACACTGCGCGTTTCCGCGACATCTGGAAGGACTTCGCCGTCGCCAACTTCGCCAAGAACCTGACGGGGTCTGTCCCCAACAAGTACAAGTACGCGGACATGGCGGAGACGGGAGGTAACTACAACGCGGTCGCTCGAACGGTGGACGAGGCGTTGAGCCTGAACGAGCAGTTCACGCGGACGGGCGAGACGGTCTATTCCTGGGCGGCGAAGTACTACGTCTTCAGCCCGGATTCTAACGTGCCGGTGATTGACATCCGCGTGACCCAGGACAGCAACGTGCCCCTCTATTACACGGTCCTCGGCGTCAAAAACAACGGCATCGTCCACGAGTACAACTACGAGGGGCGTAACCTCAATCACACGGTGCTCAATAACAGCTATGCTCAAGTGGTCGTGGTGGTGGCTGGCCTGGAAAATCTGGCGAACTACCGCGTCAGCGTCAATGGCACGCAGCCTACGCTGAATATCCTCACCCCCACGACGGCCAACAAGGCTCGCGTGGGCGACCCCGCCGCGCCTGATAAGTTCCGCGTGGCAGTGGAGTTGCTGGCTGCCGATGGAACGCCGCTCGCGGGCGTAGACCTTAACAGCTTCAACTTCCGCGTTGGCAGCCAGAACGTGCCTGCGACCAGCGTCCTGACCTCTGCCAGGGTGCAGGGGCAGCAGTGGTTTGTCATCCGTGCCCCGACGCAGGCCGCGACTGGGGAGTACGACCTGTACGTGGACTACGCGGGCAGCGCCGTCCTCTCCGAGACGCAGACGCTGGCCGTGAACTATGCGCCGCGCATAGACAGCGACAACATGCTCGTCATTGACCGTTCGGGCAGCATGGGCGAGTCGGGAGGGGCCAAGCTGGACGCCGCGAAAAACGCCGCCCGCCTCTACGTGGACAGTTGGCGCGCGGGCGACAAGATTGGCATTGTCTCATTCGACCATAACCCCACCCTTGCCATGCAGTTAGCGGACTGGAGCGACGCTCCCGGCGGCTCGCGCGAGCAGGCACTCGGTGTGATTGGGGCACTCACGCCGGGCGGGGCAACCAACATTGGTGACTCGCTCATGATGGGGTTCAACGAACTCAACACGCGAGGCAATGCGGCCCATGACTGGGCGCTCGTGCTGCTGAGTGACGGTGTGGAAGAGGGTCCAAGGACAGTTGACTTTGACGCGGCGATTAACAACATCGCCACTGCAACGGGCAAGCGACCTGTCATCCACGCCGTTGCGATTGGCCCCAACGCCGATGGCCCCAGGATGCAAAACGCCGCCACCCGCACGGGTGGAACTTACCAGTTCGTCTCGGCACCGACGGCGATGGCCCTAAGCGGCGGCGCGGCCATCGGCAACCCGCGCCTCGACCTCGATGCCCGCTTCCGCTACATCGCAACAGAGGTCATCGGCCACGAGCAGTTCTTCACCGAACTGGGGCCAGTAGCAGACGGCGACCCCTTTGTTGACTATGTCACCATTCCGGTGGAGGGCAGTGCTGCCGAGTTGGTCCTCTCCCTGAGCCTTGACGGGTTCTGCGACTGCTTCATTCGCCTAGAAGACGCCAACGGCACCATTATAGCCCCACATGAGAGCACGAACCGACATGCGGTCTGGCGAGTGTCAACGCCTGTGCCAGGCAACTGGAAGCTGACCATCGCCGTGCGGGGGCCGGAATTGGCGACAGAAGGGGCCGAGCCAGACGGCGGGAACGAGTACCTGCCTCCCTATCTGGTCCACGCCGCCGTAGACAGCGATGTGACGCTGGACGTGGACTTCCCCGTTCCTCCTGAGGAGCGCACGGCGGGCGTTCCCATGCCGATTGTCGCCAGCCTCACCGACGTTGGTCCAATCACGGGTGCCTCGGTGCTCGCCACTGTTCAGATGCCGTCGGGCGCAGTAGCCTACCTGTACCTCTACGATGATGGCACCCATGGTGATGGCGAGGCCAACGACGGCGTCTATGGCAACACCTTCTATCAGACTGGCATGGCCGGGCAGGAAGCTGGCGCGGGTTCTTACACGGTCAGAGTGAACGCCTCCGGCACGAGCGCGCTGGCGGGGCCGTTTACGCGGCAGCAGATTCTATCGTTCTTTATCTTCAGTCGTGGCGATGAGGATGTAGATGGCCTGCCGGACGAGTGGGAAGAGCAATACGGCGGCGACCCGACGATTCTCAACCCAAGCGAGGACCCTGATGGCGATGGCCGCCCCACCGGAGACGAATGGGCAGACGGGACCGACCCAACCGACCCGGACACGGACAACGGCGGCGAATCCGACGGCTCGGAGTACAACCGGCCCGGTAATCCCTTCGACCCGTCCGACGACGCGGTTGAACCGACCTGGACGGTGGCCTACCCTGGTGTCAGCAAGGTCTTCGTGCGCTACGCGCCCCGCGCCGAGTACGCGCTGGTGCAGATTTACAAGAGCACCTCGATTACCGGAACCTTCAGCTTCCTCGGCGAGGACCTTGACGTGACGGGGATGGTGACGGACACGGCGGTTATCAACGATCAGGAGTACTGCTACTACGCGATTGGCATCACCGCCGCCGGGGCGCAATCGGCCCCGCTCACCCCGTCCTGCACGACGCCGAAAAGCGACCCCTGGCCGCCGGACGGCGCGGTGCTAATCAACGGCGGCGCATCTATGACCCTGGTGCCTGACGTGACGTTGACGCTCCACGCCTCGGATGATGTCTCACCCCACGTTGATACCCCGGACCCGCTGGATGACATCATGCGCCCGCCGTCGGAGAGCGCCACAGAGGTTACTGAAATGCGAATCAGCAACAACGGGGATATGAGTGGCGCGACGTGGGAGCCTTTTGCCCAGACCAAGCCCTGGACGCTGGTTCAGGCTACAGGATTGGCCTCGGTCTACGTGCAATATCGTGACGCGGCAGGCAACGAGTCCCGAATCATCCCGGCGAGTATATGGGTGGAGGACGGCCCTAGTCTGAATCGGCTCATGCTGCCACTCATCATGAAGCCGTAGGTTCCCCGCACCTCAACAGGGGGCGCACCCACATTTATTCGCCGATGTGGGTGCGATAAAATAGAAAGAGCAGCCGCTGGCGCAGGAAGAAGCCAGGGGCTGCTCTTTTCAAGGATGGGTTTGTTCCTGTGCCTCCAGGGCGCGGGTGACGGCGTGTTCCAGGCTCATGGCCTGCCCCGCCGCCCATGCCGCCGCGAAGGCGTCGGCGCTCATCTGCTCACGAAGCGTGCCGAGGGCGCGGTCATAAGTGGGGCGCTCTGTGGGAGGGATGAGCACGCCCGCCGGGGCCTTCACGTTTTCCGCCGCGCCGAGCAGCTCTGCTGCGTGGGTGTGCTGGCCTTGAGCGGTTGCAACAACAGCCAAACCTTTGACGCACGCGGCGATACCCTCAAGGCTGCTGACCTCGCGGTAAAGGGCAAGGCTCGCTTTGTAGTGGGAGATGGCCTGCTCCGCATCGCCCTTCTGTTGGGCGATGCTCGCCAGACCCCGGAGCGCGTGAGCGATGCCGTATTTGTCGCCCAGATCGCGGCGGAGGGCAAGGCTCTCGGCGTAGAGCGCTTCGGCATGCTCGTGGTTCCCATGAGAGAGGGCGACGCCGCCCAGCATCATCAGGGAGTGCGCCATCAGCCACTTGTCGCCCATCTCGCGGAAGGTGGGGAGCACGTCGTCAAGAGAGGCACGCGCGGCCTCGTAGTCGCCAGTGTGGTAGGCGGCCTCGGCCAGCCCCATCTCGGCGACGGCGAGCGCCCAGGGGTCACGAACCTCGCGCCAGATGGCGACGCTCTGCTCCAGCGCGGCGCGGCCCGCCGGGTCATTGGCTCGCCCCGCCGAGAGACCCTGCCAGAAGTAGGCCCAGCCGAGGCTCCACTTCGCGCCGATTTCCGTCAGGAGGCCGATGCTTTCGGCGTGGAGGGCTTGCGCGCGGTCGTACCCGTAGCGCCGCACGGCGTCTACGCCAAGGATGCCGAGGCACATGGCGAGCACCCACTTTTCCCCCAGGTGCCGTGAGATGGCTACGCTCGCTTGAAGATAGTCGTGAGCTTCCTGGGCTTCCCCGGTGAACCAGGCGAGGGTTCCCGCGCAGTAGAGCGCGACCGCGCGGGCCATGGTCGGCGCGGCTTGCTTGTCATGGTCCAGTGCCCTGGTGAGCCAGTTGCGCCCTTCCTCAAAGCGGCCCCGGAAGTACCAGTACCAGAAGAGCAGGCGGCTGAGGTGAAGGGCAAGCTCCGGCGCGTCGGTCTCGGTGAGGCTCCATTCCAGGGCACCGCGCAGGTTGTCGTACTCCGCTTCCAGCCGCTTCAGCCACCTTACGCGCTCGCCGCTGGCAACTTTGGGTTCGGCCTCTTCGACCAGCTTGAGGAAGAAGAGCGCGTAGCTCTGGTGGAGCAGGGTGGACTCGCCGCTCTCCTCAAGCTTCTCCAGGGCATACTCGCGGATGGTCTGGAGCATGAGGAAGCGCGTCTCGCCATCAGAGCCGCCCGCGGGTGCGTGTTGCAGGAGGCTGCTGTCCATCAGGGCCGATATGCCGTCGAGTACGTCCAGTTGGAGGTCGCCCGCCGTGTTGCAGATAGCCTCAATGGATTCGAGCGAGGCCCCGCTACGGAAGACGGCGATGCGCCGGAAGAGTCTCTTTTCGGCCTCGTCCAGCAGGTCATAACTCCATGCAACCGTGTCGCGCATCGTCTGCTGGCGGGCGGGTAGGTCGCGGGCGCTGCTGGTCAGCAGTTCGAGGCGGTGTTGCAGGCGGGAGAGGATGTTCTTCGGAGGCAGGAAGCGGACGCGCGCCGCCGCCATCTCGATTGCCAACGGAAGCCCATCGAGCCGCACACATATCTCCGCGATGATGGGCGCGTTCTCGGCGGTCAGGACAAAATCTGGCTTCACGGCCTGGGCGCGCCGGACGAAGAGTTCCACCGCCGCCGTCCGGGAGAGGGGTTCGAGGGCGGGCAACTGCCGGAGGTTGGGCAGGTCGAGTGGGGCGAGGGGGAATTCGTACTCACCG
>DASVVH010000388.1:0-8734 GCA_036386615.1 Ardenticatenaceae bacterium | reverse complement strand
GCGTTCAGCATGACAAGGGGAGGTGGCTCGCTTGCTATCGCCTTCAACACCTGCATGACAGAGCCACCAGATGATTGTACGGATAGACACTTACGACGAAGGAGGAGTGACCCTTCCTTCGCGCCTGACTCCACAGAGCCGTTGATAGCGAGAGGCCAATAATGGCGAGTGTATTTCGAGACCGGAGAGACGCGGGGCAAAAGCTGGCAGCGAAGCTGTCCGCCTATCTAGGCCGCCGCGACGTAGTGATTCTGGCCCTGCCGCGCGGCGGCGTGCCCGTTGGCTACGAGGTCGCGCGGGCGCTCGACGCGCCGCTAGACCTCTTCCTCGTTCGCAAGCTTGGTGTGCCGGGGCAGGAGGAGTTGGCGATGGGCGCGATTGCGGCGGGCGGGGTGCGCGTGCTGAACCGCGACGTGGTGCAGATGCTGAACATCTCGAATGATGTGATTGACCGCGTGGCGGCGGCGGAAGCGCGGGAATTGGAACGGCGCGAACGGCTCTATCGCGGTGACCGCCCGGTGCTCGATGTGCGGGGGAAGACCGCTATCCTCGTGGACGACGGGCTTGCCACCGGCTCGACGATGCGCGCCGCAATCGCGGCCCTGCGGCAGATGCGCCCGGCCTCTATCGTCGTAGCGGTGCCCACCGCCGCGCCGGAAACCTGCGATGAGTTCCGTAAGGAGGTGGACGACATCATCTGCGCCTTCACGCCGCGCCCCTTCTACGCGGTGGGCCTCTGGTACGAGGATTTCTCGCAGACAACGGACGAGGAGGTACGGACCCTGCTTAAAGCAGCAGAGCAGGAAGCAACAACGCCAACGAACGGGCAATGAGGCAACCGTTACGATGAAGTAGAAAGGAGCAGACCCGTTATGTTTGGAATCGGAGATAGCTCACGCAAATTGGTGGAGTTGGTGCGGGACGCGGCGCAGCCGCTGAAGGGCGAGGCACGGGATTACGACGCGCTGATGGACCTCGTTGGGGACGCGCGCTTCGTGCTCATCGGCGAGGCGTCACACGGCACTCACGAGTTCTACCACGAGCGGGCGGAGATTACGAAGCGGCTCATTCAGGAAAAAGGCTTCAACGCCGTCGCGGTGGAGGCGGACTGGCCCGACGCCTACCGCGTCAACTGCTACGTGCGCGGCAGAGGCGGCGACAGGACGCCCGACGAGGCGCTTGGCAGTTTCCAGCGCTACCCGCTGTGGATGTGGCGCAACACCGTCGTGCATGATTTCGTGGGCTGGCTGCGCGCCCACAACGAGCAGCGCTCCGGTGGGCAGGCGCAGGTCGGCTTCTACGGCGTGGACCTGTACAGCCTCTATAGTTCCGCCGAGGCGGTTCTGGAGTACCTGGAGGGCGTGGACCCGGAAGCGGCGCAGCGCGCGCGCTACCGCTACTCCTGCTTCAAGGACTTCGGCGAGGACTCTCAGGCGTATGGCTACGCCGCCAGCTTCGGGATGACCCAGCCCTGCGAGGGCGAGGTGGTCAACCAGTTGATGGAGTTGCAGCGGCGGGCGATGGAGTACCGGAACCTGGACGGGCAGTTGGCAGAGGACGAGTACTTCTACGCCGAGCAGAACGCCCGGCTGGTGAAGAACGCCGAGGAGTACTACCGGACGATGTTTCAGGGGCGCGTCTCGTCGTGGAACCTGCGTGACCGCCACATGGCCGAGACCATAGAGGCGCTGGTCAGCCATCTGGACAGTCAGGTGGGTCAGGGCAGGACAAAGGTGGTGGTGTGGGAGCACAACTCGCACCTGGGCGACGCCCGCGCGACGGATATAGGCACGCAGGGCGAGTGGAACGTCGGCCAACTGGTGCGCCAGCGCTGGGGCGACGAGTCCCGGCTGGTCGGCTTCAGCACCTACACGGGCACAGTGACGGCCTCGTCGGACTGGGGAGACCCCGCCGAGTTGAAGCGGGTGCAGCCCGGCATGCGCGGCAGCTACGAGGAGCTATTCCACGAGGTCGGGATGCCGCGCTTCATGCTGAACCTGCGCGAACAAAACGAGGCGGTCGATTTGCTGCGGCGGCCCCGACTGCAACGGGCCATCGGTGTCATCTACCGACCCCAGACCGAGCGGGTCAGCCACTATTTCAACGCGCGGCTGTCGGAGCAGTTCGACGCGATGATACACATTGACGAGACGCGCGCCATTGAGCCGATAGACCAGACGCCGACGTGGCAACTGGACGAGGCGAAGGTTCCCGATACCTTTCCCTACGGCATATAACGTGCTATCAGGTAGGTTACGTGTTTGACGCAACCTTGTAGGAGGCATCCCATGTCCGCGACACCGGACCCGAAATTCACGAGCGACCCTCAACAGTACGAGGAGTGCCTGGAGGGGACGACGGTAATCAAGCAAGAGGATTGCGACGAGAATGAAGTGCCGACGCTCGTCATCAAGCCTAACCGTGAGGAGAAGGTGGAAGAGGCTTCATGGGAATCCTTCCCGGCCAGCGACCCGCCCGGCTGGTCCGGCGGCATCACCTGACGGCAGACGAAGGACGGACGACGAAAGACGAAGGGTTTAACACAAGGTCCACCCGATGGGGTGGACCTTGTTTTTGATTCCGCATTCCCACTTCCGCATTCCGCATTCCCTAGCGGTAGCCCTGCGCCTGGATGTTGAAGAGGTGGGCGTAGGTGCCATTCTGGGCCATCAGTTCCTGGTGGCTGCCGAGTTCGGAGATGCCACCATCCTCGATGACGGCGATGCGGTCAGCCATGCGGACGGTGCTGAAGCGGTGCGAGATGAGGACGGCTATCTTGCCGGAGGTTAGCGCGCGGAAGCGCTGGAAAATCTGGTACTCCTGCTCGGCGTCGAGGGCGGAGGTCGGCTCGTCGAGGACAAGCACCTCGGCGTCGCGCATGAAGGCGCGGCTGAGGGCGACCTTCTGCCACTCGCCGCCGCTCAGGTCGTGCCCGTCCTTGAACCACTTGCCGAGCACGGTGTCGTAGCCGTCGGGGAGGGCCGTCAGCACGGGGTCGGCCCCACCCTTGCGGGAGGCTTCCAGGATGCGCTCGCGGTCAGCCAGCTTGTCAATCTGCCCCAGGCCAACGTTCTCGCTGGCGGAGAGGTGGTAGCGCACAAAGTCCTGAAAGATGACGCCAATCTTCGCGCGCCACTCTGCCAAATCGTAGTCGCGCAGGTCCACGCCGTCCAGCAGGATTTGGCCCTCGGTGGGGTCGTAGAGGCGCGTGAGGAGCTTGATGAGGGTCGTCTTGCCCGCGCCGTTGCCGCCGACGAGGGCCAGCTTCTCGCCGGGCTGGAGCGTCAGATTGACCTTGTGCAGCGCCCACTCCTTGCGCCCCGGATAGCGGAAGGATACGTCGCGGAACTCGATGCCCTGCTGGATGGTGGCGGGCATGGGGCGCAGGTTCGCGGAGGGCGGCATCTGCGGCTCCAGGTCGAGGAAGCTGTAGAGGTTGCTCATGAAGAGGCTGTTTTCGTACAGTTCGGAGAGGCCGAAGAAGAGCGCCTGGAAGGTGCCCTGGCTCTGGCGGAAGACGGTGAGGTACTTCGTCATATCGCCGAGAGTGATTGCGCCCGCGATGGTCCGCAGGATAATCCAGGCATAGGAGAGGTAGTAGCTGAGGGAGGCGAGCATGCCCCAGCCGACGCTGGCAGCGCTGCGGCGACGGGCGAGCGACTGGTCCTCGTTGAACGCTTTCCAGAAGAGGTCGCGGTAGCGGTCCAGAATCGGCTCGCCGACGCCGAAGAGCTTCACTTCCTTGACGTAGCTATCCACCGTCAGCAGGTGCTCGAAGTAGCTCATCTTGCGACGCTCCGGGGCACGCCAGGTGAGCATGCGGAAGGTGAGGCCCGCGTACTTGTTCTGCGCGAGGAAGCTGGGAATGGTCGCGCCGAAGAGGATGAGGGTCAGCCAGGGGCTGAACTGGACCAGCAGCACGGCGAAGGTGAGGAGCGTGATGGTGCTCTGGATGAGGCCGAAGCTCTGCGTGACGATGCGGAGGGCGCGCCAGTCGGCCTCCTTGCGCGCGTTCTGGAGCTTGTCGTAGAAGTCGGCGTCCTCGTAGTAGCTGAGGTCGAGGGCAAGGGCCTTGCGGATGATGAGGACGTTGATGTGCAGGTTGAGCCGCGAGTTCAGGATGTGCTCGGCGAGGGAGCGAAGCTGGCTGCTGACGCTGCTGATGAGAATGAGGCCGAATTCGAGGCCGAGGAGGGGCAGCATGGAACGCAGTCCGGCCATCGCGTCACCGCCGGTGTCAATGAGGGCGACGACGCGGTCCACGATGCGCCCCGCCAGGATGGCCTGCGCTGAGGGCAGGAGCGCCGCGATGAGGGTAAGCGCGAGCATGGCGAGCGTCATGCTGCGGCTAGCGGCCCAGACGAGCCGGAAGGCCCCCGGCACGTTGCCGTAGGCTTTGATGACGTTCTGTAGCCGCTCGCGCCAGGGTTTGCGAGGTTGTTTTTCGTCGTCCTGGGGCGGCCTCGGTCTATGGCCGTTGCCCCCGTTGCTGGATAGCATGGTAGTCTATTGCTCCGTATCTATATCTCTACACGAAATAATACTGGCTTGGCCCGACAGAACCAACGCCCGAATGACCAGGATTCTCCTAGACGTTCGTTTAGGGGTGCGGTGGAACCAGCGCGTTTGAATTAAGCCCTGGAAGTATGGCTGACACACCCCCACCAGCGTCATAGTTTGTCATAGTACCCCCTCCAAATGCTGGTTCCTGACGAATCTGTAGTAAAATATAGCTTGTTAAGCCTGTCATCTGCCACAAAGCGACTAGAGCCGATGCAGCCCGGCATGGACAGTGCTAAACAGCGAGTAGATAGCGCCTCAATAGCTGAACTGATAGAGAAGGTAACGAGACGAAACGGGACGTATGATGACTGACCTGATACAGAATTGCGAGATACGGGACTGGAGCCGCGTAGCCGCGCGGCTGGGTCCAGCCGCGCCGAACGGCAAGCGCGTCGTCGTCGCCATGAGTGGCGGCGTGGACTCCTCCGTCGCGGCTCTCTTGCTGCACCAGCAGGGCTACGAGGTCATTGGCCTCATGCTGCGCCTCTGGAGCGGCGAGCAGGGCTACGAGGACGAGTTCGGCTTCAAGCACAACGGCTGCTGCACGCCCGACGCCGTAGAGGACGCGCGCGGTCTGGCGGCAGCGCTTGGCGCGCCCTTCTACCTCAAGAACCTCGAAGAGAACTTCTACGAGGCGGTGGTCTCGCCCTTCATCGAGAGCTACCTGGACGGGAAGACGCCCAACCCCTGCCTGAACTGCAACCGCACGGTGCGCTTCACGCACCTGCTGAACCTGGCAACGATGCTCGGCGCGGACTATCTGGCGACGGGCCATTACGCCCGTATCCGGCAGGACAACGAGGGCACCTTCCATCTACTCAAGGGAATGGACGCGAAGAAGGACCAGAGCTACGTCCTCCACTCCCTAACGCAGGAGAAGCTGGCGCGGCTTCTCTTCCCGGTGGGCGAGATGACCAAGGACGAGGTGCGCGCCATCGCCGCCGAGTACGGCCTGCCGATGGCCTCCAAGCACGACTCGATGGACCTCTGCTTCATCGCCTCCGGGGATTACCGCGACTTCCTCCTGCGCCACGCGCCGGAGGGCAAGATTCGCCCCGGCCCCGTGCTCTACCGGGGCGAGACCGAGGTCGGCCAGCACGAGGGGTTGCCCTTCTACACTATTGGGCAGCGGCGCGGGCTGGGCATTGCCTGGAGCGAGCCACTCTACGTTCTGGGCAGCGACCCCTCACGGAACGCGCTCATCGTCGGTGAGAAGGACGAACTGCGGACGCACAGCGTCGAAATCGAGCGCGTCAACTGGATTGCGGGTGCTCCACCGGACAACCGCTTCGAGACGACTGCCCGCATTCGCTACAAGGCCGTAGAGGTGCCCTGCACCGTCGAGGTCACGGGCGAGACGACGGCCCGCGTCACCTTCCACGCGCCGCAAAGCGCCGTGACGCCGGGGCAGGGCTGCGTCTTCTATGAGGGCGACGAGTGCCTGGGCGGTGGCCTCTTCGTCTAATGCGGGCGACGGTGGATTACGACGAGCGCACTGAGACTTACGGCGATTAGGGCCGAACGCCGTTTCCTTCGTCCTCCGTCCTTCATCTTTCGTCGCCTGTCAGACCATTCGCTTCTCAGGCCAAGGTGTGATAGACTGCCGCGACCTTCAGAGGGGCAGAGTGACCGCGTTGACTGAGTACCAGGAGCACCAGTGGCCGCAACGATCCGCGACATTTTCATCATCATCTTAGCCATCGAATCGCTGGTGGTCGGGGTCTTTCTCATCCTGATGATCTGGCAACTGTGGCAACTTATCAAGCTGCTGCGGAACGAGGTCATCCCCCTGCTGGACACGACCAAAGATACCGTCGAGCAGGTGAAGCACACGACGACCTTTGTGGGGCAATCGGTGGCCGCGCCCATCATCTCGGCGACGGGCTTTGTAGCCGGAGTGCGGGAGATGGTGGATACACTGCGCGGCAAGAAGGAGCCGCACGAGATTCTGATAAGGGAGCCGCGCGATGGGTAAGTTTCTGCTGGGCTTTGCAATCGGTCTGGGCGTCGGCGTGGGGATGACCCTGCTCCTGACACCGGAACCTGGGGCTGTCAACCGCGAGCGGCTGCGCGCCCAAACTGAGAAATTCGCGGCGGGCGAGGAGACGCCTCTCGGCACTGTAACTCACAAAGTCGAGGAGCAGCAGAACCGCTTTGAGCGCGCTATCGAGGCGGGCCGCCGCGCCAGCGCGGAGCGGCAGGCCCAGCTTTGGACTCAGTTGAACCTCACGCCACCGGACGCCACCACTCCCCCAGCCTAGCGGGCAAACAACAGAGAGCGATAAAGGAGAAGGCCACCTGTTCGGGGTGGCCTTCTCTGTTGTCCGGCAACAGTCCGCTAGCGCCCACTCCCACGCATGGAGCCTTCAGTTTCGATGGTGTTGCCCTCTTCGTCCACGGCGTATAAGGCGCAGACAACTTCGAGGTCGCCCTCGGCCCAGGTATCCTCCGTAGGCTTGATGGAATACAAGAAGAGTTCCGATTCCAGGTAGTCGCGCCCGACGTACTCCTCAAAGGGTGGGACACACTCCTCTTCGGCGAAGAGATCGAGCGCGTCAGTGCCGGGGAAGGCTTCTCCCTCACCCGCCGGGTGGTTGATTACGGCGAAGACCTCGTTGTCGTGCGGCTCATCGCAGGAGACAGTCGCCAGTTCAGCGACCTGATTGCCCCCATCTTCAGGGTCGTTGTAACAATTGCCGACCTCCAGGTCGAAGACGGAAGTCTCGCCACCATTACAGGCGGTCAGGAGAGCAACAATCAGCAGCAACAGGAGCACGCGTATCCGGCTCATCGCTTTCACCTCATTCAGGTTGCAGATGGAGACCCAAAGGGTTACTTGAAACCCTCTGGGTCTTTTAGGTTTTAGCTCACGGCACAGGAAGCAGCAGCGTTGCGCCCACAGTCGAGCATGACGCGGTTAGCGGTTGCTGCCCTGCATGGAGCCTTCGATTTTGATTGGATCTGTGTTGTCATCCACACCGTACAGGGCACAGACGATTTCCCGGTCACCCTGGTCCCAGGTTTCTTCCGTGGGGCGGATGGGGAAGTAGTAAAGTGCCGATTGGTCGTAGGGCGTGCCCACGAACTCCTCGAATGCCGATGTGCATTCCTCATCGGTGTAAGCCTCTAGCTCATCCTCGCCGGGGAAGGCTTCGCCGGACCCGCCGGGGTGATCGAAGATGGCGAAGACCTCGTTGTCGTGTGGCCCCTCGCACGGGACGACCTCCACCTCGTTGATTAAATCCTGTGCAGTGTCGTCGAAGCAGTCACCGACGGAGAGGTCATAGACGGAGATCATCTGGCCGTCTACGTCAGTTGAATCCGTGCCGGAGTCGCCCTCGTCAAACGCGCCCGGCGTGGTAACTGCTATGGTCGAGAAAACCTCTTCCAGTTGAGGCGCAAGTGCGCCAAGGCCCGCCAGACCCATCGCGCCAAGTCCACAGACGGCGCACAGCCCCAGAGCCAACCCGCCAAGGGCGATGAGGAGGCAATTGCGGTTGCGGTTGTTGGGGGGTGGAGGGGCGGCGGGCGGCAAGCCTGCCTGCGAGGCGGGTGGCAGTTCATAGGTGACGGGCGGCGGTGGCGTGGTTGATGTATAGTCGGTGCTCCCTGTCTCCGGCCCCAGGCCGTGGGATGGGGCCGCGCCGGGCGGGATGTTAGCGGAGATGTGCCCTTCAGGGGCGGGCAGGGGCTGCTCCGGGTACGGCTCTACGGAAGGGGTGTAGGTAGGTTCTGAGGTGGGCGGCGTGTAGTCGGTCTCGGCGTGAGGGCCGCGCAGGGGAGCGGAGCCGGTGGGCGGAAGGCCGGTGTTGTCCGGGTAGGCGCGGGCGGAGCCTTCGCCGGGAAGCGGCTCGTTGGGGTCGCGGTCAGGTGTGGGCGGGTTGGTGTCCATGAGGGGGCTAACTCCTGGGAATGGGTGGTCGCCGCAAGTATCGCATAGGTGGCGATTGGAGGCAATAGGGGCGGGAGGGACGGTGGACGGTGGGGCGGCAAACGACTTGGGCACTGGCCCCGCGCGGGCGCGGGGCCAGTTGGTTATTGGATGGCGATGGAGGAGAGGGAGATGGTGGGCGCAGGGCCAGGAACAGGCACGGCCTCAGCTTCTTCTTCAACAAAGGTTGGGCGGGCGCGGCGCGGGAAGCGCTTGAGAGGCTTGGCTTCGAGGTCGTAG